>NZ_JBKBOV010000010.1:0-104577 GCF_046293535.1 Massilia sp.
CTGGCCTCGAGCATGGCGCGGGTACGGCATCACCAGGGCCAGTTGCGGGCCTTCAGGCCGAGCATGCCGGGCCTGGACCTGTTTCCCTTCGACGTCTGGCGCAAGCTGGAAGCGCACCACTGGCGCCGCCAGGAACTGCCGCTCGGTTACGGCGCCGCCGCCGGCCACCCGCCGCTGCGCGAGCTGCTGTGCGCCTACCTGAGTGCGTCGCGCGGGGTGCGCTGCACGCCCGAGCAGATCATCGTCACCACCGGATCGCAGCAGGCCCTCTACCTGCTGGCGCAGCTGCTGCTGGCGCCGGGCGAGGGCGTGTGGCTGGAGTCGCCCGGCTACCAGGGCGCCGCCGCGCCCTTCGAAGTGGCCGGTGCGCGCATGTGCCTGGTGCCGGTCGACGCTGAAGGGATGGACGTGGCGTATGCCGCGGCGCACTACCCGGATGCGGCGATGGTCTTCGCCACCCCGTCGCACCAGTTGCCCCTCGGCGTGAGCATGAGCCTGGGCCGGCGCCTCGAGCTGCTGCGCTGGGCCGAGGCGAAGCGCGCCTGGATCGTCGAGGACGACTACGACAGCGAATACCGCTACACCGGCCCGCCGCTCGCTTCGCTGCAAAGCCTCGACCGCGCCGGCTGCGTGATCTATGTCGGCACCCTGTCCAAGGTGCTGTTCCCGGGCCTGCGCTTAGGGTATGTGGTGGCGCCGCCGGCGCTGGTCGAACCCTTGACGCAGGCAAAAGCGGTGGTCGACCGCCACAGCCCGGTGGTGCCGCAGGCGGTGCTGGCCGACTTCATCCGGCACGGCCATTTTGCGCGCCACATCCGGCGCACCCGCGAGGCTTATGCCGAGCGCCGCGGCGCGATGCTCGAGGCGCTGCAGAGCCGCTTGGGCGGCATGCTGGCCTGCGGGCCGGCGGACACCGGGCTGGACGTCTGCACGCGCATCGCCGGCCCGATCGACGAAGCCGACGCCGTGGCGCGCGCCCTGGCTGCCGGCGTCGACCTGCGGCCGCTGTCCTACTACGTCCACCCGCAGGCCGGCCCGGCCTGCGCGGCGCCGCCCGGGATGCTGCTGGGCTTTTCGGCTTTCACGCCGGCGCAGATCCGGGCCGGCATGGCCGTCCTCGAGCAGGCCCTGGCGCGGTGAGCGTCGTGGCATTTCAGCAAACATTAATCATTGATCAGCTAAAATGGCGTTTTGACCGAGCACGAGAGGCACATGGCGACGCAGGGCGAGTACGAGTATTTCAAGAGGATCGGCGAAGCGGGCATGCAGCACTCGACGCACAAGCCCTGGTCCGACGCCCATTGCGGTCTCTACATGATGGAGCTGGGCGCCATGCTCGGCCTGATGCCGGAAGGCGGACGCCTGCTCGACATGGGGTGCGGCACCGGGTGGACCAGCGTGCTGTTCGCCAAGCGCGGCTATGACGTGGTCGGCACCGACCTGGTGCCGGAAGCCATCGAGGCCGCGCGCGGGCTCAGGGACAGGGAAGGATTGGCGAAGCTCGACTTCGTGGTCGGCGACTACGAGTCGCTCTCCTTCCGCGAAGAGTTCGACGTCGTGGTGTTCTTCGATTGCCTGCATCACGCGGTGGACGAGGTCAGCGCCCTGCAGAGCGCCTGGCGCGCCCTGAAACCGGGCGGCATCTGCATCACCTCGGAGCCGGGCCTGGGCCATGCGCGCCGTTCGGCCGCCGTCATGGCGGAGTTCGGCACGACCGAGCGCGACATGCACCCGGCGAAGATCATCCGCGCCGGCAAGAAGGTGGGCTTCCGCGCGTTCAGCGTGCATCCGCACGCTTCCTACCTCTACATCGCCCTGTATCGCAAGCACGCCGGCAACCTGGTGGGCAAGCTGCTGCGCATTCCCGGCATGCGCGCCCTGGCGGGCATGGCCACCGTGCTGTTCTCGAAGCACCAGGCGGGCATCGTGGTGCTGCGCAAATAAGGCCGGGCAGGCACGGGCGGCTGTGGTCTTTATACCTCAGCGGTTGTATTGCTGGTCAGATCGTGTAAAGATGGACCAGATAACGATATCAGCCTGCCCGGCTTGATGACTCCGGCAGATATTTCAGAATTCCGCCCTATGCATCCTCTTCTGTCACGCATTCTCATTTGCCGCACGGATAACATCGGCGACGTCGTCCTCACGCTGCCGCTGGCAGGCTTTCTGAAACAGGCCATCCCGGGCGTGAGGGTGGACATGGTATGCCGCGCCTATGCCGCGCCCGTGGTGCGCTGCTGCCGTCATGTCGACCGGGTGCTGGCGCTGGAAGAACTGGACATCGACCGCCTGTTCGCGGACGAGGCCTACGACACCGTCGTCTTCGCCTTCCCGCACCGGGCCATCGGCCGCGCGGCGCGCCGCGCCCACGTGCCGAACCGCGTGGGCAGCAGCCACCGCCTGCACCACTGGATCAGCTGCAACCGGCTGGCGCACTTCAGCCGGGCGCGCTCGCACCTGCACGAAGCCCAGCTGAACTTCGCCCTGCTCAAGCCCCTCGGCATCGATCACCAGCCGCCCCTGGACGCGCTCTGGCCCCTGTACGGCCTGCAGGCGCCGGGCGAGGCCGGCGTCGGCCATGTCTTCGATCGTTCGCGCTTCAACCTGATCCTGCATCCCAAGTCGAACGGCAACGGCCGCGAATGGCCGCTGGCGCGCTATACCGAACTGGCCGCGCTGCTGGGCAACGATCCCGGCATCGCGCTCTGGATCACGGGCAGCCGCGCCGAGGGCGAACTGCTGGCGCGCGAGGCGCCGGCGCTCCTGGGCAGCCCGAACGTGCGCAGCCTGTGTGGCCAGGTCGGCCTGGACGGCCTGGTGGCGCTGATCGGCATGGCCGACGGCCTGGTCGCCAGCGGCACCGGTCCGCTGCACATCGCGGCGGCGCTGGGGCGGCCGACGCTCGGCCTGTTCCCGCCGATCAAGCCGATCGACATCGCCCGCTGGGGCGCGCTCGGCCAACGTGCCCAGTCGCTCTGCGGCGAGCAGGCCTGCGGCGACTGCGCCGACGCCCGGCACTGCCGCTGCATGGAGGCGATCGGCGCGCACCAGGTGGCGCAGGTGGTCGCCGGGTGGCGCGCCGCGGCGGCGCAGCCGCATGAGCCCCTGGAGGAAGCGGCAGCGTGATGCCGAAGCTCCTCATCACGCTCGATTCCATGCGTTTCGAGAACACCGGGCTGCACACCTTCGGTCACAGCCTGACGAGCGAGCTGGCCCGGCAGGGACGCGGCAGCGTCGCGCTGAGCGCCTACACCTATCCCCCGCAAGACGGTTTCCTGGGCGAGGGCGCATCCTACGTGCGCCACCGCAGGTACCACCGCTGGCTGTTTCCGCGCAAGCGCGAGTTCGACGTGGTCCATTTTGCCGACCAGTACTGCCGCTTCGGCCCGGAGCGCGTGCGCGCCAGGACCGTGATGACGGTCCACGACCTCAACCAGGTGCACGAACGCACGCCGGGCAGCGCGAAATACGCGCGCTACCTGCGGCGCATGGGCCGCAAGATCAGGGGCGTGGACCGCATCGTGGCGATCTCGGAGTTCGTCAAGGCGGACATCCTGCGCTTCTTCCCGGAAGCGGAGAACAAGATCTCGGTCATCTACAACGGCACCAGCCCGGGCCATGCGCCGGAGGGCCACCAGCCGCGCTTCGTGCCGCCGGGCCGCTTCCTGTTCACGGTCGGGATGGTCTGCCCGAAGAAGAACTTCCATGTGCTGGTGCCCCTGCTGCGCGGGAACGACGCCACCCTGGTGATCGCGGGCGTGGTCAAGGAGCCCTACCGGGACCGGATCATGCAGGAAGCGGCGCGCCATGGCGTGGGCGAGCGGGTGGTGGTGACCGGCCCGGTCAGCGGGTTCGACAAGGACTGGTACTACGCGCATTGCGAGGCCTTCCTGTTCCCCTCGCTCGCCGAAGGTTTCGGCCTGCCGGTGCTGGAGGCGATGCATCACGGCCGCCCGGTGTTCCTGTCGCGCTTCACCAGCCTGCCGGAAGTCGGCGGGGACGCGGCCTTTTATTTCGACAACTTCGAGCCGGAGCACATGAGCGAGGTGCTGGAAAACGGGCTGGCGCGCTTCGCCCGCGAGGACGGCCCCCGGCGTGCCCGCGAACATGCGAGCCGGTTCAGCTGGGAGAAGGCGGGGGCGGCCTACCTGGACCTGTACCGCCAGCTTCTTGCGTAAGCCGGCCGGGTTTATACTGCGGCCATGAACCAGACCCGCTGCTCCTGGGCCAACATGGCCAATCCGCGCTACGTCGCCTACCACGACCACGAGTGGGGCGTGCCCTGCCACAATGAAACCACGCTGTTCGAGATGCTCAATCTCGAAGGCGCGCAGGCGGGCCTGTCGTGGGAGACCATCCTGAACAAGCGCGACAGCTACCGCGCGGCCTTCGACAACTGGGATGCGCACCGGATCGCCGCCTACGACGAGGCCAAGGTGGCCGAGCTGCTGGCCAACCCGGGCATCGTGCGCAACCGCCTGAAGGTGGCGGCGGCGATCGGCAATGCGAAAGCCTACCTGGCCATGCGCGAACAGGAGCTCACGCTGGACGCCTACCTGTGGGGCTGGGTCGACGGCAAGCCGGTCGTCAACGACTGGCCGGACGGCTCCCGTCCCGCCAGGACCGCGCTGTCGGACCGCATCTCGAAAGACTTGTCGAAACGGGGTTTCAAGTTCGTCGGCTCGACCATCGTCTACGCCTACCTGCAGGGCGTCGGCGTGGTGAACGACCACGACAAGGCGTGCTTTCGTTTCGCAGGGGCTTGACGTGGACCTGCGCGCGCACTGGCGCGGGCGCGAACGCTATACCGTGTTCGACACGCGCTACGGCGACGGCGGCCATGTGCGCGCCTTGCAGGAGGCCTGGCGCGCCGACCCGGAGCGTCCCGCGCGGCTGCACATCGTGGCGCTCGCCGATGGCCTGCTGCCGGGCTTTCACCGCATCCCCCAGGACGACCCGCGCCTGACGCTGACGCTGCTCGCGGCGCCGCTCGACACGGCGCTGGCGCAGCTGGGCGCGCAGCCCGATCATGTTTATCTGGAGGACGTCGCCGGCGCCGGTTTCGCTTGGCCGCTGGCGCGCATCGCAGCGAGCGGGGCGCGCCTGCATGCCGCGAACCTGGACGAGGAGCAGCGCGCGGCGCTGCAGGCGCAGGGTTTCGTCTTCGACGGCGACGGGCGCGGCGCGGTCTTCGCCAGCCGCAAGCCGCGCCTGCCATTGCCGCCGGTGCTGCCGCCAGAGCACAAGCGCGCCCTGGTCATCGGCGCCGGACTGGCGGGCTCCGCCGCCTGCGCCAGCCTGTGCGCGCGCGGCTGGCAGGTCACGCTGGTCGAGCGTCATGCGGCGCCGGCGATGGAAGCCTCGGGCAACCTGGCCGGCATCTTCATGCCGCTGCTGTCGCGCGACGACAATGTCCCGACCCGCCTGACCCGCGCCGCCTACCTGTACGCACTGCGCGCCTGGCGCCGGCTGGGCGGCATCGGCGCGGCCATCGAAGGGCAGGCCTGCGGCGTGCTGCAGCTGGCCCGCGACGCCGGCCACGCCCGGGTCTCGCGCGCCATCGCGGGCGAAGCGCATTACCCGCCGGAATACGCGCGCTGGCTGGAAGCCCCCGAAGCCGAGGCCCTGCTCGGGCTGCCCGCGCCGGATGGCGGCTGGCTGTTCCCGGAAGGCGGCTGGGCGCGCCCGGGCAGCGTGTGCGCGGCGATGCTGCAATCCTGCGGCGAGCGGCTCGTGAGTCGCTTCGGCGCCGGCACGGTCAGCCTGGAGCGCAGCGGCGACGAATGGCGGGCGCGCGCCGCGGACGGCACCGTGCTCGCGCAGGCGCCGACCGTGGTGCTGGCCAGCGGCGCCGGCGCGCGCAGCCTGGCGCAGTCGCGGGAGCTGCCGCTCTCAAGCCTGCGCGGGCAGGTCAGCCACCTGGACAGCAGCAAGCTGCCCGCCTTGCCGCTGGTGCTGTGCCGCGAAGCCTACCTGACCCCGGCGGCCGGCGGCATCGCCTGCGCCGGCGCCACCTACGACCTCGACGCCGACCCGCAGCTGCGCGTGTCGAGCCACCAGGAGAACCTCGAACGCCTGCGCGGCCTCGTGTCCGACCCGCATGCCGGCGAAGGGGCGCCGCTCGCCGGCCGCGTGGGTTTCCGCTGCGTAGCCCCGGACCGCCTGCCGCTGGTGGGCCGCCTGCCGGACTTCGCCGCCGCGGGCAGGACCGAACGCCTGCGCGAGGTGCCGCGCCACCCCGGCCTGCACGCGCTGCTCGGCTATGCCTCGCGCGGCCTGATCTGGGCGCCGTTGGCGGCCGAACTGCTGGCGGCCCAGCTCGAGGGCGAGCCGCTGCCGCTGGAAACGGGCCTGGTCGATGCGCTCGATCCGGCGCGCTTCGTGCTGCGTGCGCGCCGCGCCCCGCGCGGACCGGGTTGAGTAGGGTGGACGGCTCGTGAATTGGTCCACTGGACCAATTCACTCCGCGCGTTCAGCCAGCAGATGAAATGACGATGCGTCTGTTTATGCCGGAGTTGAACGCGCGTTCGGCGAAGCCGAACACCCTACGTTATCCATACGCATGCTGTTGCGTTGGCGCAATAAGTTACATTCCGGCAGAAAGTGTCAAATCGCCGGCGGTATAATTGACTTACGGTAATTTTTTAGGCTGGAAGCCGGCCAATCGATGGAAGACCCACACTCACCCCTGTCCATGTTCCTCGCGTCGACCGCGCACGACATGAAGAATTCGATCAGCGTCCTGTCCGGCACGCTCGAGCGCCTGCTTGACGACGCCTCGCCCGAGACCGAGAAGGCCTATCCGCAGATGGCGCAGATGCTGTACCAGACGCGCCGCCTGAACGACAACCTGATGCAGCTGCTGGCGCTGTACAAGCACGTGGGCACGCCGGAATACCCCTTCGACGTGCAGCCGCTCGAGGTCGGCCAGCTGGCCGAGCAGGTGGTCGCCCTCGAACGGGTGCTGCTGGAGTCGCGCGGCATCGCGCTCGAGCTCGACGTCGATCCCGAGCTGGTATGGCACTTCGACGAGGACCTGATCGTCGGCGTGGTCTCGCATGCCGTCAACAATGCGGTGCACTACACGCGCGACCGCATCTTCCTGAGCGCGCGCGAGCGCGATGGCTGGCTCGAGATCCGCGTCGAAGACAATGGCACGGGATTTCCGGCCATGCTGCTCGAGGCCGGGAGCGCGGCCATGAACGGCATGGCCTCCGGCGTCAACTTCCTGACCAACAGCGCCGGCCTGGGCCTGCACTTCTCGCGCGAGGTCGCGCGCATGCACCGGCACCGCGAGCGCAGCGGCGCCGTGCGCCTCGAGAACGGCGGCCGCCTGGGCGGCGGCTGCTTCATCCTGACGCTGCCATGAATGCCGTGATCAACGCCGTGGCGGCGCCGGGCGCCGAGCAGGTGGACTGGGCGTCCAAGACCTATCTCGTGGTCGACGACTTCATCGGCGTGCGCCAGCTGCTGCGCGAAGCGCTGCGCAGCCTGGGCGCGCGCAACATCGACCAGGCCTCCAGCGGCGGCGAGGCCATGGGCCTGCTCAACAAGACGCGCTACGACGTGGTGCTGTGCGACTTCAACCTGGGCGAAGGCAAGAACGGCCAGCAGGTGCTGGAAGAGACGCGCATGCGCAACCTGCTGCTGCCCTCGAGCGTGTTCCTGATGGTGTCGGCCGAGAAGAGCGTCGAGTCGGTGATGGGGGCGGCCGAGCACCAGCCGGACGCCTACCTGGTCAAGCCGATCACCGAAGGCGTGCTGCTCAGCCGCCTGAACCGGGTGTGGCGCAAGAAGCAGGTGTTCAGCCTGATCGACCAGGCCTATGCCGAGAAGGACTACCTGCGCGCCGCCCGCCTGTGCGACGAGCAGATCGCGGTCAACAAGGCGCACGAGATCGACCTGCTGCGCATGAAGGCGCGCCTGATGGAGAAAAGCGGCGAGCCGGCCAAGGCGCGCGAGACCTACGAGCGCGTGCTGGCGCAGCGCGAGTACCAATGGGCGCGCTCCGGCCTGGCCAAGATCCGCATGGCCGACGGCGAGTACGAGCAGGCGCGCCAGATGTTCCAGACCGTGATCGCCGAGAACCGCTATTACATCGATGCCTACGACCAGCTGGCGCTGGCCTGGCAAAAAATGGGCAAGCACGAGGAAGCGCTGAACGTGCTGGAACGCGCGGCCAAGCTCTCGCCCAATTCCGTGCCGCGCCAGCGCAACCTCGGCCAGGCCAGCCTGAAGCTGGGGAACGTCGGCATGGCCGAGAAGGCTTTCCGCAAGTGCATCTCGATCGGCGAGTACTCGATCCGCAAGACGCCCGACGCCTACCTCGGGCTGGCGCGCGTGTGCGGCCTGAAGAACGATCCGAAGGAAGCGCTGCAACTCTTGAGCGCGGCGCAGCGCGAATTCGGCGCCGACCATCCGGACATGGAGCTGCGCGCCAAGATCACCGAAGGCCTGGTGTACCACGAGAGCGGCGACTACCGGCGCGCGCGCAAGGCCGGCGACGAGCTGGAAGCGCTGCTGCAGGCGACCGCGGAGCGTCCCGACGTGCCGACCTGCCTCGAGATGGCGACCCTGCTGTTCGCGGTGGGCGTCAGGGAGGCGCCGGTCGACCTGCTGTGCTACGTGATCCGCAACAACCACGACAACAGCTTCCTGCAGGACGAGGTGCAGCGGATCTTCGAGAAGGCGCGCATGGGGGAAGAAGGCGAAAAGCTGATCCGCGGCGCGCGCAAGGAAGCGATCGACCTGATGAACCAGGGCGTGCTGCTGTGGAAGACCAACAAGCTGGCCGAGGCCGTGGAGTGGATGCGCAATGCCAGGGCAGCGCTGCCGCACAATGTGCGCATCCTGTTCAACTCGGCGCAGATCCTGATCTCGCACATGCGCCAGCGCGGCTACAGCGCCGAGCTGATGGAAGAGGCGCACGGGGTGCTGGCCCACGTGGACCGGGTGCAGCCGGGACAGCAGCGTTTCGCGCAGCTGATGGAGCAGTTGTTGGCGCTGGTGCCGAAGGTGGAGGAGCCTGCGGTTACGGAGGCTTCCGCGGCTTGAGCTAATGGCTGCTTTGCGAACTTGGATCCCGGCCTTCGCCGGGATGACGGGTCATAGGGCGGTGGTACGAATTGTGTTCGTAACCCGCACCCCCGAAACCGTCGTTCCGGCGTAGGCCGGAACCCAATTTCCTGCGCAAACCCGACTCTCTCAGCGCCAGTTCCCCCGCACATCCTCGCAGCGCTGTCCCTGCGCTGCATTGCCGTGCCGCCGCGCCAGCTCGGCGCACAAGACCGCGACGTCGAGCCCGCCGTCGCGGGTGCGCGCCGCCTCCATCGCGCCGTCCAGCGCGCACGCGCCGATGTACTGCCCCAGCGCCCGGTAGCTCTCGAACTGGGTCTCGTCGAACCACTGGTCGACCGAGCTCTCGTGCGGATAGGCCGGGTGCACCTTGCGGTAGTTGAGCAGGTCGGCGTTCTCGCGGCCGACGATGGCGGGCTTGATGTACAGCAGCGTGCCGTCCACGCCGCCCTGGTCCACCTGGCTGTAGCGCACCGTGCCGACCGCGCAGCTGGCGCCGCACAGGCCGCCGTCCAGCTGCGCCAGCCTGGAGACGTCGAGGTCGATGCGCACGTGCAGGTCGGTGCCGACCTTGCGGATCGCATTGCCGAGGTCGGCGAAGGCCAGGGCGCCATCGCTGGCCACGTCCACCGCGATGATCAGGCGGCAGCGCCGCCGCACCAGCTCGTAGATGCCGAGGTTGTCGAAATGACCGCCGTCGGACAGGTAGACGTAGGTGGCGTCGGCATTGGTCAGGCCGAACAGCTCGGCCAGGAGGCTGAACAGGCCGAGACGCGGCGAGGACTGCTGCCAGGCCGCCTTGCGCGGATTCGGGCACCAGCGGCCCAGGCGCACGTTGAACATCGTCATCAGGAAGTTCAGCGGCGGCGAGGAGTGCGCGCCCATGTTCGGGCTGGCCGCCGCGCCGGACACCGCGATCGCCATCCCCAGCCGCACGCCGGCGTCGTCGTCGGCGCCGGCGCCCGAGCGCGAGCCATAGGCGCCGGTGGGGCGGTAGCAGCCGCGCGCGGCATCGCCGCCGGTGGCGCCGGGCACGGCGGCGCTTCCCACCGATCCGGCCGGCAGCTCGAAGCCGCAGTAGCGCGGCGTGAAGGTGAACGAGGCCGCCTTGCGGGTGCGCCAGGCCAGTTCCTCGCCGCCGACCAGGTTGAGCGAGGTGTTGATGATGTGGCAGGGGCGCTGCTGCTTCAGGTCCGCCAGCAGCGGGTCGTCGCCGGGGTCGAAGCCGGTGAAGGGATGGGGCTTGCGCGCGCGGCTGCTGGCGCCGAAGTAGGCGCGCACCAGGCGGTTCCGGTACAGCATGTAGAGCGAGAACTTGTTGATGTCGACGCGCCAGCCGAGCAGCAGCGCGGCGCCCAGCAGGATCGCGAAGGTCCACGCCAGCCGGCTGCCGTCGGTCGCCAGGGTGGCGCTGGCATGGGCGCCATAGATGCAGCTGAGCTTGATCGGCGAGGGGCAGGCAAGCTGCGGCGGCGCCACCACCGCCTGCACCAGCGCGCTCAGGAGGGCGAATACGCCGACCGTAAAGACGTAGGGCGCGAGCCGCGCCGCCAGGTCGAGACGCGCATCGGTGGCGCGAAGGCCGGCGCCGTGGATTCCCGTCTTGCTTCCGCTGCCTGCCTTCAGGCCGAACCAGGTCATGAGCAGCCAGCCGAGCGCGGTGCCGATGTGCGACCACGGCGTGCTGGTGAGCCAGGCCCAGTGCAGCAGCGGCGCCAGGAAGAAGGCCACGCCGAACATGGTGACCCAGGCCAGCGCGAAGATCCAGGCCCAGGCGCCCTGGCGGCTCCACCATTCGCGGCTGGCATCGCTGTACATGCGGCCGATCAGGCCGATCATCAGGGTCATGGTGCCGGCGAACAGTCCCATCATCAGGGGCATGCCGAAAGTGGTCAGGGCGATCGCGTTGTTCAGCACCGGGTGCCGGTTCGGATCGGGCAACAGGGACAGCCCGGCCAGCAGCAGCCCCGTGCCGGTCGCGAGCGCGCCGACGGCGCACAGCAGGTGCACGAAGCCCTCCATGAGTTCGGGTCCGCTCAGGTCGGCCGGCGGGGGATGCGGGTGCAACAGGCGCTGAACCACGGCCAATGCGGTGCCGGCCAGGACCAGCAGCACGCACAGCGCCACCAGGCCGATCAGCAGCCAGGCGCAGGTTTGCTCGGTCATGATCCGGGCCATGGTGTCCGGCGCAAAGGCGCGCGCAGCCGCGCACAGCAGCGCCGCCACCGCCACCAGGGCGGCGCCGCAAAAGGTGTAGCCGGCGCGCCGGTACACACTGGTGCGGTCGTGCGCCAGGTACCAGCCGCAGGCCCACACGAGGAAGTAGGCGACTCCGGGCGCCAGCAGCCAGTACAAGCGCTCCCCGGCCGGGAACGCGCCTCCGGCCCAGAACGGCGCCGCGCCGCCATGCTGCCACAGGCCGACGCTGCCCAGGAAGCCCGCCAGCAGCAGCGGCAGGTTGATCCACCAGAGCACTGCGCCTTGCGACAACGCGAAGCGGCGCTGCCCACGCGAGGAGGACGGCTTGCTGGAGATGCTCAGCGCAATGCAGAACACGGCGAGGAGGAACAGCAGCACTCCCGCCATCCAGGCCAGGTCGGCATACACGGCCCACGGTCCGCCGGAATCGACGATGCGGTGCACGGCCCACACGGCGGCGCGCGGCAGCAGGAGCAGGGCGCACAGCCAGGCCACCAGCATCGTCAGGTTCAGGCCGGTGTTGCGGACGTAGGTGCCGATCAGGGTCCAGGTGTCGGCGCTGAACATGCCGCCGCGCGGCGACAGGTAGTTGCAGTACTGGCGCAGGAAGCGGATCGCCGGCGCTTCGGCGCGGCCGGCTGCATGTGTCCCCGCCGGCGCCAGCATGTCTTCGACCAGGCGCACGTCGCCGCCCTGTTCGTGGATGCACTTGGAGAGCCAGCCGCCGATGAAGCCGCCGCCGGAAACGGTCGACAGGTAGTCGAGGTGGCGCAGCAGCCGCTGCTTGGCCAGCGCCTGCAGCACGCCGAGGCCGAAGGTGGCGCTGCGCACGCCGCCGCCGGACAGCGCCAGCCCGATCATGCCGGCCTTGTGGGCGCGCGCCGCCAGGTCGGCGCCTGGCGCGGCGGAAGGATCGGGATGCAGCAGCTCGAGTTCGTCGCGGAAGACGTCCTGGAAGGTCGCGCCGCTGACCTCGTCGAGGCGCTGCACGGTCGCGTCGTCGAGCACGCCGCGTCCGGCGATGCCCTCGCGCCGGCGGAATTCGACGATGGCTTCGGCCAGCTCGTCCAGCGTGCAGGCATGGGCCGGCGGGCGGCAGCCGGCCGCTTCGAGTTTGCGGCGCAGGTCGGCGATTTGCGCCGGGACCAGGCTGGCTGGGTCGAACGAGGACACGGGCACTCCTCTTGATGACGGACGGGGACGGAAACCGGTCCCGCTGAAGCCAGTTCAGCACGCCAGGAAAGCGGGCGCTACCGAATGGATCAAGGGTATGTGCTCGGTTGAGTCAGTAATCTTGCTTTGCGGTAAAAGCAGCGATGTAGCTGGCTTCGTGAAATTGTGAAAGGCGAGGAGGCATCAGGACAACGAATTTACCTTGTTGGCGTATTGAAATATCGAATTTGTCGATAATATTTACACGAAAACGGGCTGCTTTCCGATATTGCCGTCAAATTCTGGGATTGGCTTCGTCAAATTCATCATTTGAGCCGGGAGTGTTATCTCAATGGAACAGCATCCGTCACTTTGCCGCTTCCATCAAGAGGAAAAGTCGAGGCTCTTTCCAAATTTTATTTAACTTTCATAAAACCGTGCTTAAGTCATTGATTTATAGGACTCTTTATTCTTGGCACATTCATTGCTTTTCGGAGAGATGCTGTTCCCCCTGTCATCATCTGAAAGAGACGAAAATGAAAATCAAACACTTCCTCCTTGGCCTGGCAAGCGCCACCTGCTTCGCAATGCCGGCGTTTGCCGCACCCATCGAGTTCAGGATCAATACCATCGATATCACGCCCGGCTCCGGCTATGGCGCCGGTGTCGGCAACGAGAACACCCTCGACGTCAGATTCGAGGCGGCTGCGGCGCCGAACAGTTTTTCGCTCGACGTGAACGGCGCGCGTACCTTTAGCGTTGGCACCGTCTCCTTGATGGAAGAGTGCATTGATTTCGGCACCGTCTGCAACCGCAACCCGCGCGACGAAACCGATAACCTGAACGTGACCGTTCGCTTCGGCTTTATAAGCCCCTTGACCGGTACCCAACCGTTCATCATGACCGGCACCGCCTACGCCGGCCTCGTCGACGACCCCGACGTCGATTACACCCTCGTCTTCAATCCGGCCGAATTCAGCTTCGGTAACGGCGGCAAATTCAGCTTGGACCTGCTCGACTTGAGCTTCAGTAAAATGCAGTCGAAGGATCTTACCGCGACGATTACGCTCCTGAATGCGCCGCGCGACGAAGGCGGCAGCAACGAGGTGCCGGAGCCAGCCAGCCTGGCACTGATCGGCCTTGGCCTGGCCGGCCTGCGCCTGGGCGCCAAACGCCGCAAGGCTTGATCCTTGTGCAAGCGGCGTGAGGGGCGACGCTGGATTGTCCCTCAGCCCTTGTCGGCCTTGACGCGCGGATTGCGGCCCACCCGGCCCGAGCTTCCCTGGCCGGCGGGCGCCGCCGGTTGCGCGCCGCCGGACACGTCCAGCGGCGAGCCGCCGCGCGCCTTGGGTGCGGCTGGGGGCGGCTTGGCCGCGCCCTCGTTGCCGCCGGCGGGGGATTCCGCGGGCGCGCCGGCGGCCGGCATGGCGCTGCTGACTGCCTGGCGGAATTGATCCTGCAGCAAATTCCACCACGCGACCGCAGCCGGCATGGCGCTATTCGCGGCCTGCTGGCCGGACGGCTCGGCCTGGCCGGACGGGGCGCCGGCCTGTTCGGCCTTCGGTTCCGGCGGCGGGGGCGGTGTCGGGACCCCGGCAGACTGCGCAAAGAATTGCGCGAAAGGCGCCGCCATGGCCGGGTCGCTGCCGGCGCGCTGCATGGCCTGCGCCATGCTATCGCCCATGGCCTTCAGGGTAGCGAGGGTGCCGCGCTGGACTTCGAGCGCCTGGATGCTTCCGCGCAGCATGCCCAGGTTCAGGTTGAGCCAGGATTCGACCGCCTTGAGGTCGGCGATCTTCTTGTCCAGTTCGTCGACGGACAGGCTGGAGCCGGTCATGCCCGGCATGCCGACGCCGGGGATGTTCATGCCTCCCCAGAGGTTTTTCACGAATTCGAGCGTATCGGTCATTCCGGCAGCGTTCGGCATGGGCGGCTTGAGCATCGGTCTTCTCCTTGGTGGAAGCGCCTAGCGTAGCAGATAAATAACACGCGACAAAGCCTGCACGGCAAAGCGCCAATGTGCCGTCCCCCTGCACCCCGGCTGCGCTCAGGCTACACTAGCGGCATGAGTTCCGCTTTCCCCCCTCAGCGGCTGCGCGCCCTGGTGCTGGGCACGCTCATCGTGCTGCTGCACTGGCTGGTGCTGGGCTGGCTCACCGCGGGCACGCAGGGCATCGCGCTGCCGGGGCGCGAGGGTGAAGCCCCGGTGAGCCTGGCGACGCTGCTGCCGCCGGCGCCGTTCGAAGCGCCGGCGACCGAACCCGTGCCGCCGCCGGCGCCGAAGCTGGTGCAGCCGCCGCTGCCGGACTTCGTGCCGCTGCCCACGATCGCGGTGTCGGAGGAGGCGGTAGGGGAAGCGGTGTCCCCCGGTCCGCCGGCGCGGACGACCACGTTGCCCGCCGAGCCGGCTCCGGCAGCGCAGCCGGCGGCCGCCGCCGAAGCCGCCCCGGCCGAGCCCGACCCCGGCCCGGCGCCCATCGTGCACACGGTGCGCCGCTACAAGGTGGACGTGCCGCCTCCGGCCGAACTCAGCTACAAGGTGGCGCGCACCGACGCCGACGGCACCCACTGGAGCGGCCAGGCCCTGCTGTCCTGGAAGCGCAACGACCATGCCTACCAGATGCGCTTCGAAGCCGGCATCAAGATCGTGTTCGCGCGCGTGAACCTGGCGGTGCTCACCAGCGAAGGCCTTCTCGGCAACACTGGCCTGGCGCCGGTGAGAATGACCGAAAAGCGCCGCGGCCGCGCGCTGACGGCGACCCATTTCGACTGGCCCGGCAACAAGCTGACGTTCTCGGCCTCGGAGGGCAAGCACGACTTGCAGCCCGGCGCGCAGGACAAGGCCACGGTGCCGCTGCAGCTGGCGGCGATCGCGCGCGGCGACCAGGCCCAGCTGAGCGGCGACATCGACATCTTCGTCGGCGAAGAGCGCTCGGGCGCCATGTACAACTTCAAGGTGCTGGGCCCCGAGGAGATCGACACCCCGCTGGGCCGCCTGCAGACCGTGCGCATCGCGCGCCCGCCGAAGCCGGGTTCGTACAAGTCGCGGCTGGACATCTGGCTCTCGCCCGCGCACGGCTGGCTGCCGGTGCAGATCCGCAGCAGCGAAGCCAATGGCGCGGTGACCACGCAAACGGCGAACGACATCGCCATGACCCAACCAGGATTCTAGATATGCACTATTCTGCTGTACGACATGGCGGCTGCGGCCTGCTGCTGGCGCTGCTGCTCGGCACCGCCGGCGCACAGGAGGCTCCGGCCGCCATCAAGCGCAAGTTCGAACTGCCGCCCTCGGCCGACCTGCACTATGCCTTGCAGGCGCGCCAGCGCGGCTTCGGCCTGAAGGGCGAGGGCATCGTCACCTGGCGCGCCGGCGACGGCAAATACGCCGTCACCGCCGAATCGAAGGTCGCGGTGCTGGGAACCATCACCCGGGACCGCAGCAGCGGCAGCATCGACGCCTTCGGCCTGGCGCCCGCCGAATTCACCGAAAAGCGCATGCGCAAGGATCCGACCACGGCCACCTTCGACCGCGAGGCGAAGGTGCTGCGCTTCAGCGAAAGCAAGCAGGTCTATCCGCTCAAGGGCGGCGAACAGGACCGGGTCTCGATCACCTGGCAGCTGGCCGCCGTGGCGCGCGGCGCCGGCGAGCGCTTCAAGCCGGGTTCCGAGTGGCCCTTCTTCGTGGCCGGCCAGCGCGATGCGGAAACCTGGGTGTTCAAGGTGATCAAGCGCGAAAAGGTGCAGACCGGCCTGGGCGAGGTCGAGGCCATTCGGGTGGCGCGCCAGCCGGTGCTTGATAAGAAGGACCAGGAACTGGAGATCTGGCTGGCGCCGCGGCACGAGTGGTATCCGGTCAAGCTGCGCTATGCCGACGGCGACAAGGAGCAGATCGAACAGACCCTGACCAGGGTGACGAAACGCTGAGCATCGCTGCACATTTTCGCAACATTGTCTTGTTTTTAAGGCAATGGATAGGTGTGTCTTTCCTGCAATCGCTGGCGCCCGCAGGCGCTAGTTGCCGATCCTAAACTGTTATACTGGCGCCCCCGCGGACCGGTTGAGCCTGTCCGCGCCAGAGAACGGTACTTATATGATCGACCACCTTGGCGGCGCGGCGCTCGCCGCAGAATCCCTTTCGATACCCCAGGAAGACGACCCGCTGCAGGCGCACTTCCAGGACGGCGTCGCGCCCGACGAGATCGAGCAGGTTTACCACCTCAAGCGCGCCCAGCCCATGCTGTCGGCCTTCACGGCGCTGTTCCACGGTACCCAGGACGGCGTGCTGGTGCGCCTGCTGGTGCTGCGCGAGCTGGCCAGCGATACCGGCGCGTCGAGCTTTTCGCGCGCCGACATCAACAACAAGCTGGCCTACCTGACTGCGGAAAGCCTGGAGACGGTCCTGAACCGCCTGCGCGGCCACGGCCTGCTGGCCTGGGACGGCCCGAGCGCCGTCTACCGCATCACGCCGCTGGCGCGCAACGTGCTGTCCGCGCTCGACACCCTGATCGCGCTGGCCCAACCGGAAGAAGACGATGCCGAGATGGGCTTCCTGCTGTCGCAGGTGGCCGGCGCCCAGGCCGTGGGCGGGGTCACCGTGGAGCAGTTGCGCCACCTGCTGGGCCGCCTGGTGGAACTCACCGAGGAATTCCGCGACGCCATCGCTTCCGGTTCCGAATTCCGCCTGCGCACCTCGCAGGCGAAGTGGCACATGGCCTGCGACTGGGTCGAGAAGGGCTCGGTCATCCTGCGCGCCATCCTGCAGGACCCGAACGCCGATGCCGCCACGCACAAGGCGGCGCAGGCCATCGGCCGCGCCCAGAGCGCGCTGCTGAACATGCAGGGCATGTTCTCGCGCGCCCTGAACCAGATCGAGCGCCAGCGCGTGCACCTGGGCCAGTCCGGCCTGTCGACCACCGACGTCAAGCGCTGGCTGCTGGCGCACGAGGACCTGGCCAGCCTGGCCGAAGACGCGATCGACCGCCCGGTGGTGCCGCTGTTCGGCACCCCGGCCGAGATGATCGACGTGGCCGAGACCGAGCTGCTGCTCGAGCGCGTGACCTCGACCGGCCCGAAAGGCCTGCCGACCGGTACCGACGCTCCCTTGACCGTCAACGACAACCCGGCGATGCAGGCCGAACTGAACGACTGGATCAACAAGCTGGCCGACTTCGCCAACCTCGGCAACTTCCCCGAGTTCTCGGAGAGCGGCCCGAAGAAGGTGGCGCTGCACGAGTCGCTCTTGCCGGCCAGCTTCGCCGTCGCTTCCTACCGGGCTTCGCTGCTGCCCCTGCTGGGCGATGCATCCGAGGCCAGCCTGCAGGGCGCCACCGCCGAGCTGGCGCGCCTGCCCGTGAAATTCGAGCCGACCGACGAGATGATCCAGCTCGACGACCCGGAAGTGGCGGCGATGTCGATCGCTTCCCTCTCTTTGAATCTTGAAAGCGGTACTCTAGATGAATGACGACGCACAAATCCTGATCGCGCGCCTGCTGACGCACCAGACCCTGCGCCGCGACGACAAGATGGTCAAGCGCGCGCTGTCGGACGAGCAGTTCCGCATCGAAGTCGACAAGCGCCTGCTGGAATGCGGCCTGAAGCTGCTCGACAACGTCTACGCCGACCACGTGACGATCGCCCTGCACCGCAATGTCGAGCCGAAGATCTTCGGCGCCAAGGACATCTGGCAGAACAACAACTTCGGCCTGACCCGCGACGGCGTGGCCCTCCTGGTGGTGCTGTGGGCGCAGATCATTCTTCCGAAGCGCGAGCGCCAGGAAACCCACGTCACGGTGGCGGACGACCAGACCGACATGTTCGGACAGGACACGCCGATTCCGCGCGCCGAGGATACGTCGATCGGCATCTCCTACACCGCGCTGCTGTCCGACTTCGGCGACAAGCTGGGCAAGAAGACCCGCATGGACATGAACCTGGGCGTGCTGTCCAAGCTCGGCTTCATCGAGCGCCGCGGCGACGTGATCCTGGAAGGCCCGCTGCTGGACCTGATGATGGATACCGACCTGCTGAAGGAACGCATCATCAACGGCGCCCTGGCCGACGTGTTCAAGCGCGCGCCGCTGGCTGCCGCGCCGCGCAAGATCGATGCCGCCAACGATGCGGTGGTCGAAGCCGCCGCCGACGAAGAACCGACCCAAGCGGGTCCGAACTAAGGTAAGCCCATGTTCCACATCAAATCACTCGAACTGGTCCACTGGGATTACTGGCAGCGGATCAAGAACATCCCGCTGGACGCCAAGATCATCACGATCGCCGGCCAGAACGGCTCCGGCAAGACCACGCTGCTCGATGCGTTGCGCACCTTGTTCGGCCTGGACTGCTCGATGGGCCGCACCTACAAACACTATGCGCGCCACTCGGGCCAGCAGAGCGCCTGGCTGCGCGCCGTGGTCGACAACAAGCCCTCCGGCCGCCAGCTGTCGAACCGTCCGTTCCGCCATTCCGGCTTCTTCGCCGACGACGAAGTGACCCTGTTCTGCCAGGTGCAGAAGAACGGCGGCGACTGGAAGCGCCAGTACCTGATGCGCCCGGGGAACGTCGAGATCGAGGAAGTCACCGACGCCACCGACTGGCTCGGCGTGGAGAACTACAAGAAGCGCCTGGCCTCGGCCGGCCTGTCGCCGGCCATGTCGAAGGTGCTGGCGCTGGAGCAGGGCGAGACCGACAAGCTGTGCGAATACGCGCCGCGCCAGTTGCTGGACCTGGTGTTCCAGGTCTTCGGCGACAAGGAAGTGCTGGACGCCTACGACGAAGCCAAGCGCCACCAGCGCGACACCGAGACGGAGCTGAAGCGCTTCGAGGCCGAGCTGGAAACCTCGCGCATCAACCTGGAAGGCCTGCGCCTGCGCGTGGCCAACTACCATCAGTGGGAAGACCTGCACAAGGAAAAGCGCGCGCTGCAGGAAGACGTGCTGCCGGCGCTCGAATACCACGAAGCGCGCGAAAAGGCCGCGACCATCAGCCGCGCTATGCGCGAAGCCCGGAAGCCGCTCCTGCAGGCCGACTCGATCCTGGCCGAGAAGCGCCAGCAGCTGGCAGCCCAGCAGCGCGCGCTCACCGAAGCGCAGAAGCAGGAAGCCCAGCTGGAGCAGGAAGCCACCGAGCTGGCCGGCCGCCTCACGCAAGTCAACCAGAAGCTCAAGCCGCTGGAAAGCCTGCTGGAACAGAAGGAGCGCCTGCAGAAGCTGTCGCTTGATGCGGGCGCCGACCTGGCCGAGGTGGCGAACCAGCTGAACGAAAAAGAAGCGGAACTCGCCAAGCAAAAGCAGCAGCGCGACAACATCGCCGCAAAAATCGCCGGCGAACTGGCCACCATCTCGGCGCTGCAGGGCAAGAGCGCGATGCCGGAGCCGGAAGCCCAGCGCCAGATGCGCCGCGCGCTGCGCGACGAGGGCATCGCCCACGCCATGCTGTCCGACATCGTCGAAGTGACCGATCCGAAGTGGCAGGGTGCGGTCGAGGGCGTGCTGGGCGGCTACGCCTCGGTGGTGCTGCTCGAGAAAGCCAAGGATGCGCCGGCGGCCTACCGCCTGGCCGAGAAGGAACGCTACCGCCACTTCATCGTGCCCGACTGCGTCGAGGCGCCGGTGGTCAAGGACGCCAGCCTGCTGTCGGTGGTGCGCTTCTCCGGCAAGGCGCCGGGCTGGCTGATCGACCAGCTGGAACGCATCGAGCGCGTCGATTCGGTGGACGCCGGCTTCAAGTCGGATTGCGACGAATGGATCACGCCGGACGCCTACCACCGCGAACGCCGCGGCGGCCGTTCGCTGTACGTCGAGCCTTCGCGCTACCGCTTCGGCTCGGCGGGCAAGACCCAGCGCCTGGAAGCGATCCAGAAGTCGCTCCCGGCGCTGGAAGCGCAGGAAGACGCGCTGACCCTGGCGATCAGCAAGCTGGCGGCCGAAGTGGGCGCGCTGAAGGGCCGCATCGCCGGCGTCGACGCCGCCAAGGAACTGGCGGCGCGCCAGGCCGAGTTCGAGGAAGCCACGCGTGCGCTGGCTCCGCTCAAGGCCGAGCGCCTGGAAGTCGGCGCGCGCCTGGGCGAGCTGTCGATGCTGACCAAGAACGCGACGGTGGCGCGCACCCGCGCCGACACCGTGTGGCAGAACGCGCGCATGGCCCTGTCCGAAGCGGAAGCGGGCATGCGCCTGAACAACCGCCGCACCATCGAGCAGCGCACCGAACACGCCAAGGCCCTGCTGGCCTTGCGCCGCGGCTGGCGCGACGTGCCGACGAACTGGAAGAACGCCGGTTGGCGCGGCGCCCTGGTGGCCAAGCACCAGAACGCGCACCAGGTCAACCTGCGCCTGTCCTCGCTCGAGCACGCCCTGGCGCGTGACGACTGGGAACAGGATGCGACCGTCATCGACCAGTACGCGCGCCTGAACGACCAGCTCAGTGGCCGTCAATCCGAAACCGAGGAGCGCCGCTACCAGAACAACCGCGCGATCGAGGCCACGGCGAATGCGCGCGGGGCCTACATCGAGCGCCTGCGCTACACCATCAAGACCTACTCCAAGAACATCAAGGAGCTGGGCGAGCTGGCGGGCATCGACGTGCAGGCCGACCCGGTACGCCTGGAGAACGACGACGTGCAGCTGGCCCAGGCCGGCCTGCACGTGCGCTTCAAGTTCGACGGCAAGGACCAGATCGGCATGAACGACGGCGAGGCCTCCGGCGGCCAGCAGGTGATGAAGTCGCTGGTGCTCCTGATCGGCCTGCTGAAGTCGGAAGAAGGCTCGGGCGGCTTCGTGTTCATCGACGAACCGTTCGCGCACCTGGACATCCGCAACATCCAGCTGGTCGGCGAGTTCCTGAAGAACACCGACGCCCAGTACCTGATGACGACGCCGCTGACGCACAACACCGACGTGTACGACCCGTCCGAGCTGACGCTCATCACCAGCAAGAAGAAGAAGGACGTGCAGTGGGCGCAGCCGATCTTTGTGCTGCAGCGCAGGAAAGACGAGGCGAAGGCCGCGTAAGACGAAGGGAGCCGGTGGGCTCCCTTTTTTCATGGGAAGGCCGGCCGGGGCGGCGCGCTGCTGGGCGCGGGCTGGCGCAAGGCCATGCTATGCTTGAGTCGAGCCGGTATCGCGGCGCGGTACCGAGGCGTTCGACGAGACGACATCATGCACCCGGGCGGAGAGATGAAAGACGTAAAAGTAGACGTGCGCGTCAATGTGACCGTGGACCCCGCAAGCGTTTTCCTGTTGCTTGCGACCGCGACGATGGGCCTGTTCCTGTACAAGCAGAACAAGCAGCAGAAGCTGGCGCCGAACGCATCCTAGGCGCGCGGCAAGCGCAGCCGGTGGTCGTGCCGCAGCGAAGAAGAGGCGAAGGCTGAGCTCCCTTTTTTGTTCAAGGTGTCTGCGCGGCCAGCGCGTCGATGCGCGTTTGTAGCGCGGCCCGGGCGGCCGCATCCTGCGTGCCCGCCAGGGATTTTTCCAGGATGAGCAACTGGGCCCGGGTCAGGGCTTGCGCAGCCGGAACCGGAATGTCCGGCGCCACCCCGACGCCCTCCCAGTCCTTCAGGGTGACGGGATCGCGGGCGGTGGATGTCGGCACCATCAGCCGGAAGTGCGCATCGATGCTCTTGATCCGCGCAGGGTGGGCGCCGCCCCGGGTCGTCTCGCCGACGATCGTGACGCGCTTCCTGTTCTGCAAGGCGAAGGCCAGGCCTTCGGCGGCCGAGAAGGTCGATTTGCTGGTCAATAGATAGACATCTTTTTCCGCACCGAAGCGGGTGCCCGGCACCGCCAGGGAAGTCCATTGCTGCTCGGTGACATTGCCTTCGCGGCGGTACAGGTCGGCGATGTGGACCCGCTCGTCGAACAGGTAACTCGCCAGCAGCGGTACGCCATCGGTGGAACCGCCGTCGTTGTCGCGCAGGTCGATGATCAGGGCGTCCGTGTTGGACAGCAGCGTCATGGCCGCGCCGATGAAGGGTGCCGACTCTCCGGCCGGCGCGAAGAAACCGGTCTTCAGGTAGCCGATATTGCCGGGCAGGCGTTCGACGCGCTCGATCCCGAAATTTTCCTTCCGCAGTCGGGCCTGCCGTTGAGCGACGTCAGCCGCGGAAGGCTTGGCGCCGCGCTGTTCCGGAACCGGTTCGGGGCTGTACATCAGGCGCAGGTGGGGATCTTTCGTCAGGTCTTGCATGATCTGCGTGACGGTCCTGGCGAAAGCCTCGCCGCTCGTCCCCGTGCCCAGATCCGCCTGACGTAGCACGGGAGCCAGTTGCCGTGCCTTCCCGGCATCGATGTACGAAGTGTCCAACATCTCGATGATCGCCTCGATCGTCGCGGTGCGCGCGGCCGGCGCTCCAGGATCCGCCTGGGCCGGCCATGCCAGGAACAGTGCGGAGATCAGTAGGGCGCAGCGCTGCATGGACACTCCTCAAGGATGATGGCTTCGGTCTAGAATAGTCTTTCTAGACAGCCGTGTCTACACATGCCGGCGGGGGAGTCGCATGTCATGCGGCGCGGGTATCGCCGGGGACCGGCGCCCGCGCCCGGGCCATCATGCGAAATCGATCGCCTTGCGCAGCTTGCGCCGCCACAGCACCAAGCCCGCCGAATAGCGCGCGAAGTAGCCCGCCGTCAGCCCCACGGCCAGCATGGTCAGCATGTCGTCCGTCAGCTTCGGCGCCGGGATGCCCTTGCCCTGGTTCGCGTAGATCTCGACGCCGAGGTAGAGGATGCGCGCCACCAGGATCATCGCGAACAGGATGCCCAGCCGCGCCGGCGGCGTGAAGTAGTAGCCCTGTTCGGTGTCCTCGAAGCGGGTGCGCGTCAAGGCGTAGTGGCCCCAGCCGATGCCGAAGGCTGAACCGGCCAGCAGCGCAGCCAGGTGGGTCGGCCGGTCGAACAGCTGCGCGGCCGGCACCAGGATCATGGCGCCGAACACCAGCACGCCGGTGTAGTGGCGCGAGACGATCGAGCGCTGGCGGACCATGCGGGCCTGGATGCGCTTGTAGACGCGCCAGACCAGCAGCGGGGTCAGGACGAGCAGGGCGAGGGTGGTGATCGAAAGTTCTTCCATGGCGCAATGAGTGTGTTCAAGCCTGCCATTGTAGCCGCCCCGCACGGAAGAAGGCGGCGAATGGCGGCCGGCGGGCCGCCGTGGTAAGGTGTCCGTTCCGCTTCGACGAGGAGATTCCCGCCATGAATGCAGAGCCGTTCGCGCATGTTCCACTGACGGCGCACCGCGCACCTGACCCGGCCCCGATCGAGGAACCGGCGCCCGAGCCTTTTGACACGCCCCATCCGCACCACCAGCCCGGCCACCCGCACCTGCCGCAGGGCGAGGAGGAACCGGTGCCCGATCCCAAGCCCAGCCTGTTCTCTTGAGCGCCTGAGCCTTAGCCCAGCACCGCCCCCGCCACCCAGGCATAGGCGGGAATACCCAGCAGGATGTTCAAGGGGAAGGTCACCCCGAGCGACATGCTGAAGTACACCGAAGGATTCGCTTCCGGGATCGAGTAGCGCAGCGCCGCCGGGACCGCGATGTACGAGGCGCTGGCGGCCAGCACCATCAGCAAGGTAGCGTTGCCCACCGACAGGCCGAGCAGCGCCGCCAGGCCCAGGGCCAGGCTGGCATGCACGACCGGCGCGCCCGCCGCATAGGCCAGCAGCCAGCGCGACTGGCCGCGCAGCTTGCCGAGGTTGCGGGCGGTGAGCAGGCCCATGTCGAGCAGGAAGAAGGCCAGCATGCCCTTGAACAGGTCGACCGAGAACGGCGCCATGGCCGCCTTGCCTGCCTCGCCCGTCAGCAGGCCGACCAGCATGGCGCCCAGCAGCAGCAACTGGGTGCCGTCGGTGAAGGATTCGTGCAGGATTTTTCCCATGCCGACACGCGGGCCGGGCGCCGCCAGCGTGGCCGTGCCATTTCCATTCGGCAGCACCGCAGGGGCGCCGGCCTGGCGCAGGGAATTGGCCAGCACCACCGCGATCACGATCGCGGGCGACTCCATCAGGGCCATCGCGGCCGCCATGTGCCCGCCGTAGGCGATCTGCTGGACGTCCAGGTACTGCGTCGCGGTGATGAAGGTGACCGCGCTGACCGAGCCGTAGGTGGCCGCCACCGCGGCCGCGTCGAAGCGGGACACGAAGCGCTTGAGCAACTGGTAGGCGGCCAGGGGAATCACGGTGGCCAGCAGGACGGCGGCGCCCAGGCTGGCCGCGATTTCCGTGGTGAGGCCGGATTGCGCGAGCGCGAAGCCGCCCTTCAGGCCGAGCGCCATCAGGAGGTAGAGCGACAGGAAGCGCGAGATCGGCTGCGGGATCTCGAGGTTCGATTTCACGCAGCCGGCCAGGATGCCGAAAGCAAAAAACAGGATGGCAGGATCGAGGAAGTTGGTCATGGTTTCGAACTCAACAGAAGGTCCTGCATCCTAAGCGCTTAGGGCAATAAAGAAAAATCGATTATGATGATGGTGAGCATAGGGATTTATCTATGAATGCCACCTTCCGTCAGCTGCGCCTCTTCCTTGCCTTCAGTGAACACCTGAGCGTCACGGCCGCCGCGCGCGCCTGTCATGTCACCCAGCCGACCGCTTCCATGCAACTGCGCGAGCTGGCCGACGGCGTCGGCATGCCCTTGTACGAGCAGGTCGGCAAGCGCCTGTACCTGACGCCCGCGGGCGAAGCGCTGACGCGCACCGCGCGCGCCATGATGGACGAGTGGGCTGCCTTCGAACAGCACATGGACGGCATCAAGGGCATGACCCGCGGGCGCCTGCGCCTGTCGGTGGTCAGCACCGCGAAGTATTTCGTGCCGCGCCTGCTCGGCAGCTTCTGCGCCGCCTTGCCCGACATCGACGTCGCGCTCGAAGTGCTCAACCGCGACGGCGTGGTGCGGCGCCTGCGCGACAACCTCGACGACCTCTACATCATGTCGATGCCTCCCGAGGACCTGGAACTGGAACGCCATGCCTTCCTGTCCAACCCGCTCGAGATCATCGCGCCGGCCGGGCATGCGCTGGCCGGCCGGCGCCAGCTGCCCCTCGCCGAACTGGCGCCGATGCGTTTCATCCTGCGCGAGAAGGGTTCCGGCACCCGGCTCGTCGGCGACCGCCATTTCGCTTCCCTGGGTTTTCGGCCGGACATCCGCATGGAACTGGGCGGCAACGAAGCGATCAAGCAGGCGGTGGCAGCCGGCCTGGGGCTCGGCGTGGTCTCGCGCCATGCGCTGGCCGCGCAGCCGGGCGACGAAGGGCTCGCCGTGCTCGAGGTCGAGGGATTCCCGGTGCAGTCCAACTGGTGGACGCTGTACCGGAAAGGGAAGAAGCTGACGCCGGTCGCCGCAGCCTTCCTGGCGCATCTCGGGCATGTTGGTGACAAGGGGTAATTGAACGGATTGCCCCGCTATGTGCCGTACCGAACAGAAGCATGCTTTTGCAATCGTGGACCATGGCCCCTCCGTCCTGATCAGCAAGGAGAGGTAATCATGAGCGACACCCGGGAGAACGCAGCAGCGCCAGCCAACGGCCAAGGGGGCGAATTGCACCAGCACGCAGGAGGAGGGCATCCGCCCCTGACCACCAACCAGGGCGTGCCGATCGCCGACAACCAGAACTCCCTGAGACCGGCCGGCGCGCGCGGCCCGACGCTGCTGGAAGACTTCGTGCTGCGCGAAAAGATGATGCACTTCGATCACGAACGCATCCCGGAGCGCATCGTGCATGCGCGCGGCGCCGCGGCGCACGGCTATTTCGAACTGACCCACTCGCTGGCCGACTACACGACGGCGCGCGTACTGACCGAGGTCGGCGTGCGTACGCCGGTCTTCACCCGTCTGTCCACGGTGGTGGGCGGCCGCGGGTCCATCGACACCCCGCGCGACGTGCGCGGCTTCGCGGTGAAGTTCTATACCAAGGAAGGCAACTGGGACCTGGTCGGCAACAACATTCCGGTGTTCTTCATCCAGGACGCCATGAAGTTTCCCGACCTGGTGCACTCCGTCAAGATGGAGCCGGACCGCGGCTATCCGCAGGCCACCGCGGCCCACGACACCTTCTGGGACTTCATTTCGCTCACGCCCGAGTCGATGCACATGATCATGTGGGCCATGTCCGACCGCACCATCCCGCGCTCGCTGCGCATGATGGAGGGCTTCGGCGTGCACAGCTTCCGGCTGCTCAACGACAAGGGCGAGTCCACCTTCGTCAAGTTCCACTGGCGGCCCAAGCTGGGCATGCAGTCGACGATCTGGGACGAAGCCGTCAAGATCGCCGGCGCCGACCAGGATTACCACCGGCGCGACTTGTACGAAGCCATCGAGGCCGGCAAGTTTCCCGAATGGGAGCTGGCGGTCCAGTTGTTCACCGAGGAACAGGCGGCCGGCTTCCCCTTCGACCACCTGGATGCCACCAAGCTGATTCCGGAAGAACTGGTGCCGCTGAAAGTCGTCGGCCGCATGGTGCTCGACCGGAATCCGGACAATTTCTTTGCCGAGAACGAACAGGTTGCCTATTGCCCCGCCAATGTGGTGCCGGGCATCGACTTCAGCAACGATCCGCTGCTGCAGGGCCGCCTGTTCTCCTACCTCGACACGCAGATCCTGCGCCACAATTCGCCGAACTTCCACCAGCTGCCGATCAATGCGCCGAAGTGCCCCTTCGCCAACCACCAGCGCGACGGCCACATGCAGATGCAGGTGCCCAAGGGCAGGGTCAGCTACGAACCGAGTTCGCTCGATCCGAACTCGGCGCGCGAGGATCCGGTGCGGGGTTTCCGCAGCCATGCCACGCCGGCCGACGCGGGCAGCAAGGGCAGGGTGCGTCCGGAAAGCTTCGCCGACCATTACAGCCAGGCGCGCCAGTTCTACATCAGCCAGACCGACCTCGAGCAGGCCCACCTGGCCTCGGCCCTGGTGTTCGAACTGTCCAAGGTGGAGCACGTCCATATCCGTGAAGCGATGGTCGGCCACCTGCGCCACATCGACGAGCTGCTCGCCAAGCGGGTGGCCGACCATCTGGGCATGCGGCAGCTGCCGCCGGCCCCACCCACGGCCGCCCCGGTGCGCGACTTGCCGCCATCCCCGGCCTTGCAGCTGATCGGCAAGATGACCGGTTCGCCGGAAGGCCGCAGCATCGGCATCCTGTTCGCGGACGGCTCGGATGCCGCCGCCATCAAGGCCTTGCGCGCAGCCGCCGAGGCGGCCGGCGTGACGGTCAAGCTGGTGGCGCCCAAGGTGGGCGGCGCCCAGCTGGACGACGGCAGCTGGCAGGAGGCCGATGGCCAGCTGTCCGGCACGCCCTCGGTGCTGGTCGATGCGGTGGCGCTGGTGCTGAGCGAGGACGGGGCGAAGAAGCTGGCCGGCGAATCGGCGGCGATCGACTTCGTGCGCGACGCCTACGGCCACCTCAAGGCGATCGCGCATGACGCCGGCGCGGCCGGATTGCTGCGCACGGCCGGCATCCAGCCCGACGCCGGCGTGATGGACGCGTCGAAGGCGCAGGACTTCGTGGCCTCGGCCGGCAAGCGCTTGTGGACGCGCGAGCCTTCGGTGCGCATGCTGCCCTGATGCATGCGCAGTGCCGGTCCTGCCGCGGCGGGGCCGGCGATGGCAATGTCAGTCGGCGCGGCCCTGGCTGCGCCGCTCCGGGCAACGGTAGCGGACCAGGGGCGGGGTGCTCCTGACGTCGGTCAGGGTCTGGCCGTCGCGCGCCAGCTGGAAGTGCGCGGCGTGCAGCCGCGTTTCCCCTTCGCCCTTCAGTTCGGCGATCAGGACCAGCTCGCGCTCGCGCGCGACCGCCGCGCGCACCGGGCCGGTGCTCTCGAAATAGGTGACCCGGTTGCCTTGCAGGCGCAGCGTCGAATCGTTGCGCGCCGTGCCGCAATCCTTCGCGTGCATGTTCCATTCGCCTTGGTAGGCGCGCGGGATCTTCTGCTGGGGCTGGGCCGCGCCGTCGAGGCTGACGAGCATCAGCAGCAGGGGGACGAACTGTTCTGTCATCGGGTCTGCCTCCGGGTGACTGGTCCCGTTAATCGAAGGCCCAGGCGTACAGCACGTCCAGCGCGGTATTGGTGCCGGTCTGGAACTGCAGCGTGATGCGTGGGGTCCACTTGTAACGCAGGCGCACCAGGCTCGAGGCCGTGGTCGCGCCCTGCTCGAAGCTGAGGTAGGTGCGCGAAGAGATGCGCTTGCCCACCGTCACTACCGTGTCCGCCAGGCCGCCGTTACCGCCGTTCGCCTGCTTCAGCCCGAGTTCGTCCACGCCGAGCGAGGTGGCCAGCTTCTGCGTGATGCCGCCGGTGCCGCCCGAGCCGCCGAGCAGGGCGCCGGCCGCTGCCGCCAGCACGTCCTTCTCGTTGCCGCTGGTGCCTTCCATGCCGTGGCCGAGCACCAGCCAGGACAGCTTCTCGCTGTCCGGCACGTTCGGGGTCGACACCAGCCGCGCCTGTGGCGCCTGGGCGGTGCCGCGCACCTGCACGCCGGCTTCCACGTTGGTTTCGGACAGCTGCTCGCCCTCGGGCTGTGCGCGCACCGCAAGCACGTCCAGGGCCGGGTTGTCGTAGGGACCGCTGAAAGTGATGACGGCGCGCCGGATATCCAGCCGCTGGCCATAGGCGGCGTAGTCGCCTTCGACCGCGCGGATGGTGCCGTTCACGCGCGGCGCGCCGGCGCCGACCTTGCGCATGCGCACATTGCCGGCCAGGGTGGCGTCGATGCCCAGGCCGCGCAGTTTGAAGTCGTCGCCCAGGTCGGCGCGCAGGTCGATGGTGAGCGGCAGTTCTTCTTTCTTGTTCGAGGGCTGCGGCCGGGTGCCGCCCTGGCCCAGCACGATGACGTCCTCGGACATGGTCGGCCGGCCCTGCGGCGCGAATTCGATCAGGGCGCGGTCGGCACGGACGTTGCCTTCGATGGCGAAGCGTTCGGCGTCGCGTACCAGCGAGGCCTTGCCGCTGAGGACCACGGTGCGGTCCGGGCGCGACAGCGCTTCGAGTTTGTCCAGGGTCAGGCGCAGGTCGGCCGCGGCCAGGCCGCTGGAAAAGCGCAGGAAGCCGTCGGCCGAGGCGCTGCCCTGGCGGCCCTGGAAAGTCAGGCGCTGCAGCTGCAGCTGGTCGCCGGCCAGGCTGGCGCGCAGCTCGCCGTTCTGCAGGCGCACGCCCTGTTCGGGCCAGCGCACCGCCAGCTTGTCGCCCTGCACGCTGCCGTCCAGGCGCGGCGCGCCGATGGTGCCGCTGCCGGTCAGGGCCAGGCGCAGCGCGCCGTCCAGCTCGAGGCCGGACTGTCCGGCGAACGAGGCCAGCCAGGCGATCGAGCCGATGTCGGCCTTGGCCGTCATGCGCAGCGGGCTGTCGGCGTCCAGGCGGCCCTGCAGCAGCTGGGCGGTGGCGTCGACCTCGACGCTGCCGGTGCGGGCGCCGTCGAGGTCGAGGCCGACCTTCAGCGAGCTGCCGACGACGTCGGCACGCGCCTCGAGGGTGCGCAGGCCGAGCGGCACCGGCCGGTCGCCGCCGGCGATCACGTCGCCCTTTTCGCGGAACACGTGCACCGTGCCGTCCAGCGCCGGGACGCCGCCGGTGGCGCTCGCGGTGCGCAGGTCGAGCTCCCACTTCGCGCCCAGGGTCAGGTCGCCGCGCGCATTGTCGCGGATGGTGGGCGAGAACTGCGACAGGTAGGTGAGCGGCACGTTGTCGGCATGGCCGCTGCTGGCCCAGCGCGGGCCGTTCTTGACCAGCGAGTCGATCGTGATGCTGCCGGCCGGCAGGCGAATGACGGCGCCGTTGAAGGCGATGCTTTGCGGCCTGGCCAGGCCCATCAGGCCGCTGCCGGGCGCGCCGCCGATGCGCAGCGGGACCGGCGCCTGCAGGGTCATCGCGTAACGGCCGCGGTTCTGCAGGGCGGCCAGGGTGCCGCTCCAGGTGTCGCGCGCCAGGCCGCCGCGCACCTCGAGGTTGGCGTCGAAAGACTCGCCGACCGCGGCCGCGCGCAGGGTGTGGGCGCCGCGCGTGCCGTCGGTCTTCAGGCTGGCCGAGGCGACCCGCGTGTCGCCGCTGGCATATTCGGTGATCTGGATGTCGGTCGCCAGCGCGTCGTTGGCGCCGCGGCCGGAGCCGAGATTGGCGCTGGCGCGCAGCGCGCGGATGCTGTGGGCGCCGAGCAGGCGCAGGTTCTGGCCTTCCAGCGCGGCGCTGAAGGACGGCGCGTCCATGGTGCCCGACAGGATGCCCTGGCCGCGCAGCACGCCGGCGAAGTCGGGGCCGAGCGCGGCCAGTTGCGGGGCGTCGATGCGCCAGTTCAGTTGATCCTTGCCGGCGCCGAAGCTGCCCTTGGCGGCCAGCACGTTGGCGCCCACGTGCAGGTCGACGTCGGCATTCGAGATGTGGCGGCGGTCGGCCGTGAGCCTGGCGTGGCCCCACAGCGGCGAATTCGACAAGGTCGAGTCCTGCACCCGCAGGTCGAGCGCCCCGCGCCAGTCGGCGCCGCTGCGGCCGCTGGCGTCGAAAGCGCCGTTGATCGAGCCGGCCAGGGGCGAACCGAAGGCGGCCGGATTGAAGCGCTGCATCGCGCCGCTCATCTTCGCTTCGACGAAGCGCGCACCTTCGCCCCCGGCCAGCCAGGCCTCGCCGCTGGCGCGCAGGCTGCCATTGGCATTCTTGCGCTGGGCGGCAACCCAGCCCAGGCCGTTTGCATTGACTTCGAAGCTCGTGCGCGGCGCGGCCATGCTGCCGGTGGCGACGCCATTGGCCGTGACGGCGCCGTACAGGTCGCTGCGCAGCGCCGACAGCTGGCGTCCGTCGACGCGCCATTGCAGGCGGTCGCCCGCGCCGCCGAAGGCGCCGTTGAGCGCCACCGTGTTCTGGCCCAAGGCCAGCTCGGCATCGATGCCGCTGATGCGCTTGGCGTCGGCGTGCAGCTTGCCCTGGCCGGACAGCGCCTGGTTCAGCAGGCGGCTGCGGCGCACCGCGAAGTCGGCATCCACGCGCCATGCCGGGGCGAGCGCGCCGGCCGCGTTGACGCTGGCGTTGATGTCGGCTTGCGGGAAGTCGCCGAAATCGGCCGGGTTGAAGCGGCTGGCGCTGGCGCTGGCCTTGAAGGCTTTGTCTTCCAGCAGGTTCATGCTGCCGGTGAGGTCCACCCGGCTGCCGCCGCTGGACAGGCGCGCTTCGCGCAGCGTGACCACGTTGTTCCGCAGCGTGGCCAGCGCGGCCAGGCGCAGGGCCTTGTCGGCCAGATTGGCCTGCAGGGTTTGCGTGTCGCCGGCATTCGTCACCTGGATGTCGCCGCGGATGCTGGTGGGCTTCATGGCGGAATGGATGCCCTTCAGGTCGAAGCGGTCGGTGTGCAGCGTGAAGCGCGCGGTGCCGAGGCCGCCGGCGCTTTGCCCCGGCTCGTCCTTTTCGCGCTGGACCCCGCCGGTGCCGGTGAAGCGGCCGGCGGCGCCGAAATCCATCAGCACGTCGGACACCTGCAGGGCGTCCAGGTTGCCGCCCAGTTGCCCGCGCATGCTGCGCAGCGGCAGGCGTTGCTGGTCGATCGTGCCTTCCGGGCCGTCGTTGCTGATGTCGACCCGGCCGCTGATGTTGCGCTGGTCGTCCAGCTTGCCGCTGATGGCGAAGCTCAGGTCGGCGGTCGGCAGCGCCGGGTTGAAGAAGCCCGGGTCGACGTTGCGGCCGTTGATGCGCATCTCGCGCAGCGGGATCTCGGCATAGGGCGAGAGCACGAAGCGGGCGTCGCCCACCGCGCGGCCGGCCTGGCCGGTGGCGTCGACCAGGGTGGTGTTCAGGTCGCCGCCGAGCTTCAGGCGCAGCTGCGCGGCCCGGGCGCCGGCTTTCGCCTGCGACTGGGTCAGGCTGGCGGTGGCGTCGAGCTTGAACGGGCGCTGGGCGCCAATCGTTCCGGCGGCGGCGACATTGCCCCAAGGCGTCACGGCGGCGGCGTCGCGCAGTTGCCAGCGCTGCTTGTTGCCCTCGACGCGCAGGCGGATGTTGTCGATATGGGTTTCCGCGCCCTGGTTGACGAAGGTGGCCCGGTTCAGGCGCGCATCGTCGATAGAGACCGTGAAGGGCGGCGCGAGTTTCGCCGGCATCGGCGAGCGCTCCTCGGACTCCTTGAGGGTCTCGACGCGCAGGTTGGCCGCGTGCAGCTTGTCCACCAGGATGCCGCGCGAGACGATCTGCCCCGGCGACCAATGCAGGTTGATCTTGTTGGCGATGACCAGCTGCTCGTCGGTGCGCCACACCGCGCGCTCGATGTACATGGCGCCGTACAGGGAGCCGCGCACGCCGGTCAGGGTGAGCTTGCCGCCGGTGGAGGCGGCGACTTTCTGCGCGATCATCTGCAGCGTGGTTTCGCGTCCCAGATACCAGAGCGTGCCGCCGACGATCACGCCCGTGACGACCACGCCGATGGCGACGCGGCGCGGCCAGCGCCGCGGCTTGGGCTGCGCCGGGGAGGCAGCCTGGTCGGTGGAGGTGTCGTTCGTGTCCATCAGAAGGTGAATCCCAGGGAGAAGTGCAGGCGCGCCTTTTTCACGGCATGGCCATAGGCCAGGTCGACGTTGATCGGCCCGACCGGGCTGCGCCAGCGCGCGCCCACGCCGAAGCCGGATTTCGGTTTCAGGTCGCCGACCTTGTCGGCGGCGTTGCCGACGTCGTAGAACACGGCCACGCCCCAGGGCGGGCGGAAGTAATACTGGTACTCGGCGCTGGCGGTGAACAGGTACTTGGCGCCGACGATGGCGCCGTTCTCGCGCACGCCCAGCTCGCGGTAGCCGTAGCCGCGCACCGACTGGTCGCCGCCGGCGCGGAACAGGAAGGTGGACGGCACGCCCAGCTTTTCCTTGGCCGCCACCGCGCCGAACTCGCTGCGCAGCACCAGGGTGCCGGCTTCTCCCAGCGGCTTGAACATCTGGCCGCGCAGGTACAGGCGCAGGAATTTCTCGTCGGTGAGGATGGGCAGCAGCGCGCCGCCCAGCTGGCCCTGCAGCACGTAGCCGTTGGTCGGCTGGATCAGGCTGTCGAGCCGGCGCTTGGTGATGGCGTAGGTGAGCGGCAGGCTGCGCGTGGTGGTGGGTTCGCTCGGCGGCACTTCGCGCTTTTCGACGAGCGCCTCGAGCGTCAGGCTGCGCTCGAGCAGGGGCGACCCCCACGAACGGCGTGCGGCCACCGTGGCCAGGGTGGTGATCTCGCCGCGCACGTCGTTGCGCTCGACGCCGGCGCCGACGCTGTCGTTGTAGCCCTTGGGCGTGGTCGGCCAGAAGAAGTCGACGCGCGCGGTCTGGCGCTTTTGTTCGTAGATCAGGTCGCTCTTCATGCGCTTGCCGAACACGTTCAGGTCGTCGTAGCTGGCCTGGGCGCGCGCGCCCGTGTCGGTGGAGAAGCCGAGGCCGACCTCGACGTTCTTGCGCTTGTTCTCGACCACACGCACCAGCACCGGCAGCACGGTCGGGCCGGTGGGCGGCTGCGGGGTGGCGGGGTTTGCGTCCGCGTCGTCGTCGCCTTCCTTCAGTTCCTGCAGCTCGGCGTTGAGTACCTGGCGCATGTCGGCGCTCACTTCGACGCTGCTGAAGTAGCCGGTGTCCTGCAGGCGCGATTGCAGGGCGGTGAGGGCCGCCTCGCTGTACTGGTCGCCCGGATTGATCTTGTTCAGGTTGGTGATGACTTCGCGCGGATAGCGCTTCAGGCCGCGGATGCGCAACTCGCCGAAGCGCATTTCCGGGCCGCTGTCGATGACCACCCGCAGCAGGGCGCGGCGCTCTTCGGGGTCGACGGTGGCGCTGGTTTCCACCAGGCGGGCGCGTGGAAAGCGCGTCTGCGCCACTTCGCGCAGCAGGCCGCGCTTGGCGGCTTCCCAGTCTTCCTGGCGGAAGCGCGCGCCGACCGGCAGCGACCAGCGCTGGCGCAGGGCGCCGGCATCGAAAGGCGCGCTGCCCTCGTCGATCGGGGCGAAGCCCTGCAGCACCAGGTCGACGTCGCCGACCACGGTGGCCGGACCCGGATCGACGATGATGCGCGCCACCGGCTGGCCGCCGCTGGTATCCAGGCCGGCCGAGATCTTGGGCGAGTAATAGCCTTCGGTGGCGATGAAGGTCTTGGCCTGGGCCGGAGCTTCCTTGACCAGGCGTTGCAGCTGTTCCATGTCGACGCGCGGATTGCCGCGCCAGCGCATCAGGTCGAGATTTTCCTCGAGCATGTTTTCGATCTGGCGCGGCGCGTCGATGCGGACCTGGTAATCGATTCCCTGCGCCTGCAGTGCCGTGGCAAATAGCAATGCGCCCAGACCGGCCAGGAGGCGGGGCAGGGGGCGCAAACGGCGCGGGATCGATCTTGCAGGAAACATAAGACTCCACGGATAAAATTCATGGCAATCTTAACGGATTAGCAAAAATGGTGACAAACTCTTGGCACGGCAGTGCGGTCGCCGCGGCTCACGCAAGCCCCTGTTTTATGCCAGAATTCGCGCTTTCTTCCGTTCACGGACCACGATCATGCAAACCAACGACACCGCCCTCGTCCTGTTCAGCGGCGGCCAGGACTCCACCACTTGCCTTGCGTGGGCGCTGCAGCGCTATGCGCGCGTGGAGACCATCGGCTTCGACTACGGCCAGCGCCACGCCATCGAGCTGGACGTGCGCCTGCCGCTGCTGGCGAAGCTGCGCGCGTTCAGTCCCGACTGGGACGCGCGCCTGGGCGAGGATCACATGATCGACCTGTCCCTGATCGGCAAGATCTCGGATACCGCCCTGACCAGCAACGTGGCCATCGCGATGCAGGAAAACGGCTTGCCGAACACCTTCGTGCCGGGCCGTAACCTGATGTTCATGATGGTGGCGGCCACGGTGGCCTACCGGCGCGGCCTGAACGTGCTGGTGGGCGGCATGTGCGAGACCGATTTCTCGGGCTACCCGGATTGCCGCGACGACAGCATGAAGGCGCTGCAGGTGGCCCTGAACCTGGGCATGGCCACGCGCCTGAAGGTCGAGACGCCGTTGATGTGGATCGACAAGGCGCAAACCTGGCAACTGGCCCACGACTGCGGCGGCGATGCGCTGGTGGACCTGATCCGCTTCGACACCCACACCTGCTACCTGGGCGAGCGCGGGGATGCGCATCCGTGGGGGCATGGCTGCGGGACCTGCCCGGCCTGCGCGCTGCGGGCGCGCGGGTATGAGCAGTATGTGGCGGGCAAGGCGGCCTGATTCGCCGCTTGCACCTGCGATTCCATTTTTATTGCTGGAAGGATAGTTTCAACCTACACTGGCATGCATGAGGAATGCAAGCACTGGGGAGCCGGAGCGCAGTTGGCAAGCATGGGTCAAGTGGCTCAGGCTGCTCGGCGTCGCCCTTGTCGGTGGCTGGCTGCTGGCTCGTTCGGAGCAGGACACCGCCATCGTCCTCTTGTTCGGAGCGCTGTTTGCAGTGCTGTGCTCGCGGCTGCGCTTGACCGCGCAGCGCGTGGAGTTGCTCATCGACGGACAAGCCGTGCAGCTGATGCTGTACACCGATGTCTCCAGACGCGTCTGGATCGCATGTAAGAGCCGAAACGATTGCGCGCGCGCCTGCATCATGGCGCCGTACTCCCAAGGCTGGGTCGACCACGCTATCAACCTGGACGGCAAACAGTACACGCTGCGGATTCTGGTCAAGCCCTTCGGCGCCGGCTATCTGGTGTCGAATTACGGCCGGGGATTCGATATGGTGGTAGTGCGCAATTCCTGGGCGTAACGCGTCTGGACATCGCGCCCCCAACCCAGGCAGACGAGTGATCGGACAGACACAATGAGCAACTATATGAAATGGATTGTCAGGTCCAGAGCAATGGCGTTTGCCGGTGCGGCGATGGTCCTGGGAACCAGTTTTGCCGGTTTCGAACTCGGGCTCGATGCACGGGTAGTGTGGGTCATCATCCCGCCAGGCATCTGCCTGCTCGTCGCCGGCATGCTGGACAGCCTCGGTCTGATCCAGCGAAAGTGGGTGAAGGCAGCCATCCGCGAAGAAAATCAACGCATGCGGTCCGGCGCTTAGCCCTCAGTCCGGCAACCTGGCCACCACCTTGATCTCGAACTGGAAGCCGTACAGCCAGGTCACGCCCACGGCGGTGACGTTGGGGTAGGGCGCCTCGCCCCAGTATTCCTGGGCCACGGCCCAGATGCGCTCGAAGCGCGATTCCGGATCGACGATGAAGACGGTCACGTCGACCACGTCCGCAAAAGTGCAGCCGGCCGCATCCAGCACGGCATCCAGGTTCTGGAAGGCGCGCCGCACCTGGGCGTCCAGTTCGGGCTCCGGCGAGCCGTCCTCGCGGCTGCCGACCTGGCCGGACACGAACAGGAAGCCGCCCGCGCGCACGGCAGCTGAGTAACGGTTCTTTTCATACAGGGCCTGGCGGCCGGCCGGGAAAACGACGTCGCGGGTAGTCATGGGTGCATTCCTTGCTGTTGATGATGCACCTACTTTAGCGCTGCGATTTGCACAGATAAACCGTCAAATCGTGCCAAGACTATTTGTATAATCCGGACAATCGATAGCGGAGGCGACATGGACAGGTTTGACGGCATGCGGGCATTCGTCCGGGTGGTCGAGGCGGGCAGTTTCACCAGGGCGGCCGAGACCCTCGGCATGAGCCGCACCAGCGTCACCCAGCTGGTGCAGCAGCTGGAAGCGCACCTGCGCCTGAAGCTGCTCAACCGCACCACCCGCAAGGTGAACGTCACCGCCGACGGCGCCGCCTACTACGAACGCGTGGTGCGCCTGCTGGCCGAGCTGCACGACATCGAGAACAACCTGCCCGGTTCCTCCACCGCGCCGCGCGGCCTGCTGCGGGTCGACGTGCCCAGCCCGTTTGCGAACATGATCCTGGTGCCGGCCCTGCCGGCCTTCCATGCGCGCTTCCCCGAGATCCAGTTCGACCTCGGCGCCAGCGACCGCAAGGTCGACCTGATCGGCGATAACGTCGACTGCGTGGTGCGCGGCGGCCAGGTGTCCGACCTGTCGCTGGTGGCGCGCCACGTCGGCGACTTGCAGCTGGGCGTGTACGCGGCGCCTACCTACCTGGCGCAGGCCGGCACGCCGCTGCACCCGGACGAGCTGCAGGATCCGCGCCACCGCGTCGTGCGCTTCCGCTGGGCCAACGGCCTGCCCTACGCCATGCACAGGGGCGGCGAGACGGTGAAGATCGGCGGACGTTACGTGCTCGCGATCGACGACGGCAACGCCTACCTGACGGCCGGCCTGGCGGGACTGGGCGTGCTCTGGCTGCCCGACTACATGGCGCGCGAACACGCGGCCAGCGGCGCGCTGGTGCGCCTGTTCGCGGACTGGGAGATCGACCCGATGCCGCTCTACGTGGCGTATCCGCCCAACCGCTACCTGGGCAAGGCGCTGCGCGTGTTCATCGACTGGATCGTGGAGTTGATGGGGCAGCATGCGCCGGTGGCGGGGAAGCGTCCGGGCACCAGCGCGGCGCCTACTGGTGCGGCTGCCCGTTCGACGCCATCAAACCGTTATCCACCGGCAGGTTCACGCCCGTGATCAGGCGCGCATCCTCGCTGGCCAGGAAGGCCATCGCCGCCGCCACGCCTTCCGGGTCCTCGGGCGCGCCGAGCGGCATGCGCTTGTTGAATTCGGCCACCAGCTCGGGATCGCTCAGCATGTCCTCGGTCATCCTGGAGACCGTGAAGCTCGGGTTGACGGCGTTGACCCGCACGCCATCCTTGGCCGCATCCATCGCCATCGCGCGCACCATGTTGCTGACGGCGCCCTTCGAGGTGTTGTAGGCGAACAGCTCCCAGTCTCCGCCCAGCCCCGAGACCGACGAGGTCATGACGATCGACCCGCGCGTCTTCACCAATTCGGGCATCGCCGCCTTGGCCATGTGGAAGTAGCCGGCCACATTGACTGCCATGACGCGCGTGAAGTCTTCCTCGCTGGTCTGCATGATGTCGCCCTCGGTGGCCACGCCGGCGTTGTTGACCAGCACGTGCAGGCCGCCGAATTTCTCGACTGCCGCCTTGACGGCGGCCGCCGCGGTCCGGCTGTCGGCGGTGTCGCCCACCTGCACCAGCACGCGGTCTTGCGCAAGTTTGGCGGCGGACTGCTCGAGGCAGGCTGCGTCGATATCGAGCATCACGACCCGGGCGCCTTCGTCGAGGAAGCGGCGCGCGGCCGCCAGGCCGATGCCGGAAGCCGCACCCGTGACCAGCACGACCTTGTCCTTGAAACGGTCCATTCTTTCTCCTTCCAGCGTTCCGATGGGCGCAACGACCTTATCACAGCGCTTCGAACCGGGATGCGCGATTCGGCGCGACGCCGATACCCCTGAGGTATCGATTGCATACCAAAACAGTGTTGGACTGGCCTGCCGGGCCTGACTACTCTGCAATCCAGGAAGCGCCCACGACGGCGCCTCGAGCGAAAGAACACCTACGGAGACAGCATGCAGGGTCAGGGCCAACACAGCCGTGGCGCGGGCGAAGCCATACCCGCGCTGTCCGCAACGCAAGGCAAGGCAGCTTCCCCTGCCTCCATGCTGCCGGCCATCGTCGCCGGCTTCCTGGCCGTGCTGGTGTCGTTTTCCGGCCCGCTGGCGATCTTCTTCCAGGCCGCCCAGGCCGCGCGCATCTCGAACGAGATGTTCGCCTCCTGGGTATGGGGCATCTCGATCGGCGCGGCCGTCGCCGGCATTTTTCTGAGCTGGCGCCTGAAGATCCCGGTCATCACCGCCTGGTCGGCGCCCGGCACCGCGCTGCTGATCACGCTGTTCCCGCATCTGACGCTGAACGAAGCGGTCGGCGCCTACCTGACGGCCGCCGCCATCCTCCTCGCGATCGGCCTGTCCGGCTGGGTCGAGCGGGTCGCGGCCTGGGTGCCGCCCGGCGTGGCCAGCGGCATGATGGCGGGCATCCTGGTGCCCTTCGGGCTGCAGGCCTTCATGGGCTTGACGAGCATGCCGGTGCTGGTGCTGGGCATGCTCGCCGCTTACCTGGTCTTCAAGCGCACCTCTCCCCGCTACTGCGTGGCGCTGCTGCTGGCCACCGGCGCCGCCATCGCCTGGGCCGGCGGCAGCACCGATTTCGGCGGGCTCACATTCGAACTCGTCCTGCCGCAATTCATCCAGCCGGCCTGGTCCTGGTCGAGCACCTTCAGCCTGGCGCTGCCGCTGGTCCTGGTGACCCTCACCGGCCAGTACCTGCCGGGCATGACGGTCCTGAGAACCTCGGGCTACGACAGCCCGGTGCGGCCGATCATCGCCACCAGCAGCCTGATGTCGCTGCTGGTCGCCTTCAGCGGCGGCATCACGATCGCCATCGCCTCCATCACCGCCGCCATGTGCACCGGGCGCGAAGCCCACGAGGATCCCAGCCGCCGCTACATCGCCGGCATCGCCAACGGCGTCTTCTACCTGGTTGCGGGACTGTTCGGCGGCTCGATCGTGATGCTGTTCGCGGCCTTCCCGAAAGAGCTGGTGATGACCCTGGCCGGGCTGGCGCTGCTGGGGCCGATCCTGGCCAACCTCGGCGCCATGGTCGCCGCGCAGGACCACCGCGAAGCCGCGCTGATCGCCTTCCTGGCCACCGCGTCGGGCACCAGCTTCCTGGGCCTGGGCTCGGCCTTCTGGGGCGTCGCGATCGGGATGGCGGCCTGCCGGATGCTGCACGGGCCCCGCGGCGGGGCAGGGAAGAAAACGTAGGACATTCAAACGACAGGAGACAAGACCATGCGACACATCGACGTACACAAGCTGGCCGACGAGGCCCGCTTCAACCGCTTCCACTTCGGCATCCTCGCCTGGTGCGCGATCATCATCATCTGCGACGGCTACGACCTGGCGGTGGCCGGGATCGCGCTGCCCTCGATCATGCAGGAGATGGGCGTCACCGCCCAGAGCGCCGGCTTCATGGTCAGCTCGGCCCTGTTCGGCATGATGTTCGGCGCCATCTTCCTGGGCACCATCGCCGATAGAATCGGCCGGCGCCTGGCGATCGTCATCTGCCTGGTCCTGTTCAGCGTGTTCACGGCGGCCGCCGGCTTCACCAGCGACCCGTACACCTTCAGCGTGATGCGTTTTCTCGCCGGCCTGGGCATCGGCGGCGTGATGCCGAACGTGGTCGCCCAGATGACGGAATATTCGCCCAAGCGCATCCGCTCCACCATGGTCACGCTCATGTTCAGCGGCTATGCGGTCGGCGGCATGCTCGCCGCCCTGCTGGGCAAGGGCATGATCGAAGCTTACGGCTGGCAGTCGGTGTTCATCGCCGCCGGCGTGCCGGTGATCCTGATTCCCTTCATCCTGAAAGGCTTGCCCGAGTCGATGCCCTTCCTGATCCGCCAGGGCCGCCAGGCCGAGCTGCAGGACATCCTGGTGCGCATGGAGCCGAGCTACCGGGTGCAGAAGGACGACAGCTACACGCTGCCGGCCGCCGACCGCGCGCAAGGAGCGCCGATCGGCCGCCTGTTCCAGGACGGCCGCGGTTTTTCCACCATCATGTTCTGGATCGCCTTCTTCATGTGCCTGTTCATGGTGTACGCGCTCAGCTCCTGGCTCGCCAAGCTGATGGCCGGCGCCGGCTACAGCCTGGGCTCGGCCCTGACCTTCGTGCTGGTGCTGAACTTCGGCGCCGTGATCGGCGCGGTCGGCGGCGGCTGGCTGGCCGACCGCTTCCACATCAAGTACGTGCTGGTGGGAATGTACCTGCTGGCGGCCGTGTCGATCACCTTGCTGGGCTACAAGGTCTCGACGCCGGTGCTGTTCCTGCTGGTCGGCCTGGCGGGCGCCTCGACCATCGGCACCCAGATCGTCACCTATGCCTATGCCGGCCAGTTCTACCCGATGGCGGTGCGCTCCACCGGCATCGGCTGGGCTTCGGGCGTCGGCCGCAGCGGCGCGATCCTGGCCCCGATCGTGATCGGCACCCTGGTCGGCATGTCCCTGCCGCTGCAGCAGAACTTCCTCGCCATCGCCATTCCCGCGGCGATCGCCGCCGTCGCGGTGGCCTGCATCCGCCACGAGCGCTCGGCCTCGGCCCGTCCGGCGCCGCGCGGCAACCCGCTGGCGCAAGCGACCGAAGCCTGATCCATCTCTCCGGCCGCGCGGGCGGCCGGGAATACCATCACGAACGCGCGCCGCCCCTGATTCGGGGCGGCCTCAGTACGCCCATCCGTACCGACTACAGGAGACATGCATGAAAGCAATACCACGCCTTCCCATCGCCACCGCCCTTGCCGCCATGCTATGTGGCGGCGCCGCCCAGGCCCAGGTCACCGTGTACGGCATCGTCGATGCCGCCGTGTCCCGCACCACCAACGCCGACGCCGCCGGCAATGCCGTCACCAAGGTGTCCGCGCTGTCCGGCAGCGTGCCTTCGCGCATCGGCTTTCGCGGCAGCGAAGACCTGGGCGGCGGCCTGTCCGCGGTGTTCGCGCTGGAGGGCGGCTTCAACCCCGACAGCGGCGTCTCGGGGCAGGGCGGACGCCTGTTCGGGCGCCAGGCCTGGGTCGGCCTGAAAGGCAACTGGGGCACGCTGCAGGTCGGGCGCATCGTCAACATGACCTTCCTCGCCACCGCGAAGAGCGACGTGCTGGGGCCGAACCTGTTCTCGATCAGCAGCATCGACCTCTACCTGCCGAATGCGCGCAGCGACAATGCGGTCGGCTACCTGGGCAGCTTCGGGGGCTTTACCGTGGGCGCCACCTACAGCCTGGGACGCGACGCCTCGGCCGCCGGCGGTCCCTCGGCCACCAATTGCGGCGGCGAGGTGGCGGGCGACAGCAAGGCCTGCCGCCAGGTGACGGCGCTGCTGGGCTATGAAACCGCGGCGTATGGGGTGAACGCGAGCTATGACAAGCTGTACGGAAACGCCGGCGCCGCCGGCGGACTCACCAGCAGCGAACGCTTCGACCGGCGCGTCACCGTCAACGGCTACGCCATGCTGGGCGCGACGAAGATCGGCGCCGGCATCGTCGACCGCAAGCTTGATGCCGTCACCGGCGTGAGCGACTCCGACCTGGTCTACCTCGGCATCAGCCATCCGCTGGCAGCCGGCCTGACCCTCGACGCGCAGGTGGCGCGCAGGGACGTCAAGCGCTCGGCGGACGATACGAAGATGGCCGTGGCGCGGCTCACCTATGCGTTCTCGAAGCGCACCGCGGTGTACGGGGCGGTGGGGCGGATGGACAACGACGGCCTGGCCGCAGTGGGCCTCGATCTCGGCGGCACGGTGGCGCCGGGAGGCGCGCAGAACGGCGTCATGGCGGGGCTGCGCCACGCATTTTGATTGTCGTAGGGTGGGCAAGTCTCTTGCCCACGCGGTGATCACCAAGGGCTCCGCTGTCGTGCCGGATGATCTTGCGGCCAACTATCACCGCGTGGGCGTTTGTAATTCCGGGCATTGCCCGAAATTACCCCGCCCACCCTACAAAGTCTCCTTGGTGTGCGGCAGCCCGTAATCGTCGTAGATGTCGTAGATCACCACCAGCATCTGTTCCAGCTCGGGCGTGCGCTCCATGTGGCGCACGCTGAAGAAGATCGGCGAGAACGCGTGCTTGTCCTCGATCTGGCGGTACACCACGTTCCGGTGGTGCATGCCCTGCACGCTGGCCGGCACGATGACCAGGCCCTGTTCGGCCGCCACCAGGCCCATCGCAATCTGCAGTTCGCGCACTTCGACCACGTGGCCGGGGGTCAGGTGGGCTTCGCTGAACAGGCTCAGAACCTGGTCGGCGAAGCTCGGGCGCGGCGTGCTCGGGTAGACCAGCAGCGGCTCGTGCACCAGGTCCACCAGGCGTAGCGGCGCGTCGCCGGCGGCCAGGCGGTGGCCGGGATACAGCGCCAGCACCATGCGCTCCTCGCGCAGCAGGATGCGGCGGATGCTCGGGTCTTCGCTCTTCAGGCGCCCGAAGCCGACGTCGATCCGGCCTTCCTTCAGGGCCTTCATCTGCTCGATGGTGGTCATCTCGTGCATGACCACCTCGACCTCGGGATGCGCGGCGCGGTAGCGGCGGATGATGTCCGGCAGCAGGCCGTACAGGGTCGAGGCGACGAAACCGGCATTGATGGTGCGTTCGCGCTTGCCTACCCGCTGGGTCATGCTCTTGAGGTCACGCACCTGGTCGAGCAGCGGCTTGGCATGCGCCAGGAAGAACTGGCCGGCCTCGGTCAGGCGCAGCGGACGCGTGCCCTTTTCGATCAGGGCCACGCCCAGGTATTCCTCCAGCTGCTGGATCTGGCGGCTCAGCGGCGGTTGCGCGATATGCAGGCGCTCGGCCGCCCGCGTGAAGTTGCGTTCCTCCGCCACGGCAACGAAGTAACGCAGGTGACGCAGTTCCAACATCATACCTCCCAGGTATAGAAGCGATACTAACTCAGTCTTGGACGACGAACTTGAGCGGGTTTATCGTGTTTCTACCGACAGAATTATACGCATTGAATATGAAAACCAACATCGCCAACATCGAAACTTTCCTGGTCGACGTGCCGACGATCCGCCCCCACAAGCTGTCGGTCGCCACCATGAACACCCAGACCCTGGTGCTGGTGCGGGTGCGCTGCGAGGACGGCATCACGGGCTGGGGCGAGGCCACCACCATCGGCGGCCTGGCCTACGGCGAAGAGAGCCCGGAAAGCATCAAGACCAACATCGACACGTACCTCGCCCCGCTGCTGGTCGGCATGGACGCGAGCGGCGTGGCCAAGGCGATGGCGAAGGTGCGCAAGGCAGCCCAGGGCAACCGCTTCGCCAAATGCGCGATCGAGACCGCGCTGCTGGACGCCCAGGCGCGCCGCCTCGGTGTGCCGCTGTCGGAACTGCTGGGCGGCCGGGTGCGCGACGCGCTGCCGGTGGCCTGGACCCTGGCCAGCGGCGACACCAGCCGCGACATCCAGGAAGCCGAGCAGATGCTCGAGCTGCGCCGCCACCGCATCTTCAAGCTGAAGATCGGCCTGCGCGAGGTCGACCAGGACGTCCAGCACGTGCTGGCCATCAAGCGCGCGCTGGGCGACCGCGCCAGCGTGCGGGTCGACGTCAACCAGGCCTGGAGCGAGCTCGATGCCGTGCGCGGCATCGCCGCCCTCGAAGCCGGCGGCGTCGACCTGATCGAACAGCCGGTCAAGGCCGGCAACGTCGCGGCGCTGGCAAGGCTCAAGACGCGCTTCGACGTGGCGATCATGGCCGACGAAGCCCTGCACGGCCCGGACGACGCGATGGCGATCGCCCGCGCCGATGGCGCCGACGTCTATGCCGTCAAGATCAACCAGTCCGGCGGCCTGACTTCGGCGCTCGAAGTGGCGACCGTCGCGCGCCTGGCCGGCATCGGCCTGTACGGCGGCACCATGCTCGAAGGCGGCATCGGCACCGCGGCCACCGCCCACGTCTGCGCCACCTTCGCCGAACTGGCCTGGGGCACCGAACTGTTCGGCCCCTTGCTGCTGACCCAGGAAATCCTGGCCGAACCGCTGGTCTACCGCGACTTCATGCTGCAGGTGCCGACCGGCCCGGGACTCGGGGTCGAGCCCGACCTGGACAAGCTGCACGCGATGCAGCGCCGCTAACGTGTTTTAACCGAGTCCCAAGGAGACCAGACATGCTGTTCCATGTCCGCATGAACGTTCAACTGCCGCCATCGATGCCGCTTGACGAAGCCGCCCGCCTGAAGGCCGACGAGAAGGCCCTGGCCCAGCGCCTGCAGGAAGAGGGCGCCTGGCGCCACCTGTGGCGCATCGCCGGCCAGTACGCCAACGTCAGCATCTTCGACGTCGAAAGCAACGAAGCCCTGCACGCGCTGTTGATGTCGCTGCCCCTGTTCCCCTATATGCAGATCGAGGTGACGCCCCTGTGCCGCCATCCGTCATCGATCCGTCACGACGACCGCTAACCCACCATCCAAACCCAAAGGAGACTGAAATGAACCACGCAGATATCGAAACCCTGGCGAAGAACTGGGTCGTGGACGCCGCATCGAAACCGGCCGATCCGCGAGTGCAGCAAGTCGTCGTGCGCCTGCTGGGCGACCTGTGCAAGGCCATCGAGGACCTCGACATCAGCCCGAGCGAATTCTGGAGTGGCGTGTCCTACATGTCGGCCGCCGGCGCCGCCAACGAGCTGGGCCTGCTGGCCGCCGGCCTGGGCCTGGAGCGCTTCCTCGACATCCGCGCCGACGAGGCCGAAGCCAAGGCCGGCCTGCAAGGCGGCACTCCGCGCACCATCGAAGGCCCGCTGTACGTGGCCGGCGCCCCGGAAAGCGTGGGCTTCGCCCGCCTCGACGACGGCACCGAAAGCGAGCAGGCCGAAACCCTGTTCATGCAGGGCACCGTGTTCGACGCGGACGGCCAACCGCTGGCCGGCGCCAAGGTCGAGGTCTGGCACGCCAACCTGCTCGGCAACTACTCGTTCTTCGACCGCACCCAGTCGGATTTCAACCTGCGCCGCACCATCGTCACCGACGAGCAGGGCCGCTATGCCTTCCGCAGCATCCTGCCCAAGGGCTACGGCTGCCCGCCGAATGGCACCACCCAGCAGCTGCTCGACAAGCTGGGCCGCCACGGCCAGCGTCCGGCCCACATCCACTTCTTCGTGTCGGCGCCGGGCCACCGCAAGCTGACCACCCAGATCAACATCGACGGCGACGAGTACCTGTGGGACGACTTCGCCTTCGCCAGCCGCGAAGGACTGGTGCCGGCAGTGACCCGCATCGATGACCCGGCCCAGCTGGATGCGAAGCGCGTGGACGCGCCGTTCGCCTCCATCGATTTCGATTTCCGCCTGTACCGCGACACCGCCGCCGCCCCGAGCCCGCTGGTGGAGCGTGCCCGCGCCACCGCCTGAGGAGAACGCCATGATCCCGATCCGTCCGGTCAGCGCTTTTGCCCCGAAGCGCATCGACGACTACCTGATCGAAGACGAAGCCAGCGGCGACTACCGCCTGCACCGCAACGCCTTCACCGACGAAACCCTGTTCGAACTCGAGATGAAGCACATCTTCGAGGGCAACTGGATCTACCTGGCCCACGAAAGCCAGGTCCCGAACGTCAACGATTACTACACGACGCACATCGGCCGCCAGCCGGTGTTCATCGCGCGTAACCGCCAGGGCGAGCTGAATGCCTTCATCAACGCCTGCAGCCACCGCGGCGCCCAGCTGTGCCGCCACAAGCGCGGCAACAAGGCGACCTACACCTGCCCCTTCCACGGCTGGACCTTCAACAACAGCGGCAAGCTGCTGAAAGTGAAGGATCCGGAAGACGCCGGCTATCCGGAGTGCTTCAACAAGGAAGGCTCGCACGACCTGAAGAAGGTGGCGCGCTTCGGCAACTACAAGGGCTTCCTGTTCGGCAGCCTGAATCCGGACGTGCCTTCGCTGGAAGAATTCCTGGGCGACGCCGGCAAGATCATCGACATGATCGTCGACCAGTCGCCGGACGGCCTGGAAGTGCTGCGCGGCTCCTCGACCTATACCTACGAGGGCAACTGGAAGCTGCAGGCCGAGAACGGCGCCGACGGCTACCACGTGAGCGCGGTGCACTGGAACTACGCCGCCACCACCAGCCGCCGCAAGGAAGAGCAGGCCGCGCGCGAAGACAAGATCCGCGCCATGGATGCCGGCAAGTGGGGACGCCAGGGCGGCGGCTTCTACGCCTTCAATCACGGCCACATGCTGCTGTGGACCAAGTGGGCGAACCCGGAAGATCGCCCGAACTTTGCGCGCCATGCCGAGTACGCCGCGCAGTACGGCAAGAGCACCGCCGACTGGATGGTGGAGCGCTCGCGCAACCTGTGCCTGTACCCGAACGTCTACCTGATGGACCAGTTCGGCTCGCAGATCCGCGTGCTGCGCCCGCTGGCCGTGAACAAGACCGAGGTCACGATCTACTGCATCGCCCCGAAAGGCGAATCGGATGAAGCCCGCGCACGCCGCATCCGCCAGTACGAAGACTTCTTCAACGTCAGCGGCATGGCCACGCCCGACGACCTGGAAGAGTTCCGCGCCTGCCAGGAAGGTTATGCCGGCGGCGCCATGCAATGGAACGACATGTGCCGCGGCGCCACCCACTGGATCAAGGGTCCGGACGAGGCGGCCAAGGAGATCGGCCTGCAGCCGGTGATGAGCGGTCTGCGCACCGAGGACGAGGGCCTGTACACGGTGCAGCACCGCTACTGGCTGGAAGTGATGAAGGACGCCCTGGCCAAGGAAGGGGAATCGACATGAGCGAAGTCAACATGGAAAAGCTGTGCGCCTTCCTGTACCGCGAGGCCCGGCTGCTCGACGACGAGCAGTGGGACGACTGGCTGGAATGCTACGACCCGGATGCGCAGTTCTGGATGCCGGCCTGGGACGACGACGGCCAGCTGGTCTCGGACCCGCAGCGCGAGATCTCGCTGATCTACTACCCGACCCGCCAGGGCCTGGAAGACCGCGTGTTCCGCATCAAGACCGAGCGCTCCAGCGCCACCATGCCGGACACCCGCACCAGCCACAACATCGCGAACGTGGAAGTCGAGAAGACGGAAGGAACGCGCCTGACGGTGCGCTTCAACTGGCACACCCTGAGCCACCGCTACAAGACGACCTACAGCCATTTCGGCATGTCGCGCTACGTGATCGAGTTCGGCGGCGCGACGCCGAAGATCCTGGACAAGTACGTGGTCCTGAAGAACGACTACATCAGCCAGGTCATCGACGTGTACCACATCTGATTAATCAGCCAGCAGTAACGCAATAGCAGGAGACACCGATGAGCCATACCATCGCACTGCAGTTCGAGGACGGCGTGACCCGTTTCATCAGCTGTAACCCCAACGAGAAACTGGCGGACGCCGCTTACCGCCAGAAAGTCAACATTCCGCTCGACTGCCGCGATGGCGCTTGCGGCACCTGCCGCGGGCTGTGCGAATCCGGCCAGTACGAGATGCCGCCCGAGAGCTACATCGAGGACGCGCTCGAGCCCCAGGATGCGGCAGCCGGCTACGTGCTGGCCTGCCAGATGCGTCCCACCTCGGACTGCGTGGTGCGCATCCCGGCCACCTCGAGCGCCTGCAAGACCGGCGTGCACAGCTTTGGCGGCAAGATCGCCGAAGTCACGGCGCTGTCGCCCTCGAGCTTCCGCTTCTCGGTGGCGCTGGACACGCCGGACGCGCTCGACTTCCTTCCCGGCCAATACGTGAACGTCACCGTGCCCGGCACCCAGGAAACCCGCTCGTATTCGTTCAGTTCGGCGCCGGGCGCGCCGCACGCCAGCTTCGTGGTGCGCAACGTGCCCGGCGGCCTGATGAGCGGCTACCTGGGCGGCGCGGCCAAGGTGGGCGACGCGATCAGCTTCGCCGGCCCCTTCGGCAGCTTCTACCTGCGTCCGCTCCAGCGTCCATTGCTGCTGCTGGCCGGCGGCACCGGCATCGCGCCTTTCCTGTCGATGCTCGACGTGCTCGACAAGCAGGGCTTCACCCAGCCGGTGAAAATGGTCTACGCCGTCACCAACGACCACGACCTGGTCGAGCTGGAACACCTGGACCGCATCGCCGCCGCCCATCCGCAGTTCGAGTACCTCACCTGCGTTTCGAGCGACGCCAGCTGCCACCTGCGCAAGGGCTATGCCACCGCGCACGTGGAACCAAGCTGGGTGAACGATGGCGACGTCGACGTCTACCTGTGCGGCCCGGTGCCGATGGTGGAGGCGGTGCGCGGCTGGCTGGACGGCCTGGGTGTCAAGCCAGCCAACTTCTACTTCGAGAAATTCTCGGCAAGCAGCGGAGGTGCCGCATGATCCATCCGGACCGTTTCAAGGACCAGGTGATGGTCGTGACCGGCGCCGCCCAGGGCATCGGCCGCGGCGTTGCCCTGGCGGCGGCGCGCGAAGGCGCCCAGCTGCTGCTGGCCGACCGTTCGCCATTGGTGCACGAAGTGGCGCAGGAGGCCGGCGCGCTCGGCGCCCAGGTGGTGGTGGTCGAGGCCGACCTCGAGACCTGGGCGGGGGCCAGCCGCATGGTCGCCCAGGCGCTCGAGGATTACGGACGCATCGACATCCTGGTCAACAACGTGGGCGGCACCATCTGGGCCAAGCCCTACCAGGAATACGACGAGGCGCAGATCGAGGCCGAGATCCGGCGCTCGCTGTTCCCGACCCTGTGGGGATGCCGGGCGGTCCTGCCGGCCATGCTGCAACAAGGGGCGGGCGCCATCGTCAACGTCTCCTCGGTGGCCACGCGCGGCATCTACCGCATTCCGTATTCGGCGGCCAAGGGCGGCGTCAATGCCCTGACCGCCAGCCTGGCCTTCGAACACGCCGGCAGCGGCATCCGCGTGAACGCGGTGGCCACCGGCGGCACCGATGCGCCGCCGCGCAAGGTCCCGCGCAACCCGCAGCCGCTGAGCGAGCAGGAAGAGGTCTGGTATGCCGGCATCGTCGAGCAGACCCGCTCCAGCAGCCACATGAAACGCTACGGCAGCATCGACGAACAGGTCGGCGCGATCCTGTTCCTGGCTTCAACCGAGGCTTCGTACATCACCGGAACCGTGCTGCCGGTCGCCGGCGGCGACCAGGGCTGACGGCATCACAGGAGACCACCATGGCATTCGCACACCTCGACGACATCGAGCTGTATTACCAGTTCGACGGCAAGCGCGACAAGCCCTGCCTGTTGCTGTCGAATTCGCTCGGCACCGACCTGAGCATGTGGGACCGGCAGGCTACCGCGCTGGCGGCGCACTTCTTCGTCGTGCGCTACGACACCCGCGGCCATGGCCGCTCGGGCAGCGCCGGCCCGGTGACGATAGACCGGCTCGGCCGCGACGTGCTGGGCCTGATGGACCACCTGGACATCCAGCGCGCGCATTTCTGCGGCATTTCGATGGGCGGCCTGACCGGGCAATGGCTGGGCGTGCACGCGCCCAGCCGGATCGGCAAGCTGGTGGTGGCCAATACCGCCGCGCGCATCGGCACGCAGGAAGGCTGGCTGGCACGCGCCGCCCAGGTGCGCGCCGACGGCATGAAGGGCGTGGCCGGCAGTTCCGCCGGACGCTGGTTCACCCCCGGCTTCATCGATCGGGAACCGGCGGCGGTCGACCGCCTGGTGCAGGGCTTGCGCGCGACCTCGGCGGAAGGCTACGCCGCCTGCTGCGAAGCGCTGGCCGAGGCCGACCTGCGCGCCGAGGTTTCCGCGATCGCCAACCCGCTGCTCGTGATCGCCGGCCGCTACGACCCGGTCACGACGGCGGCGGACGCCCGCTGGCTGGCCGCGCAGGCGCAGGACGCGCAGGTCGAGGAGCTGGCGGCCTCGCATCTTTCCAACATCGAATGCCCCGAGGACTTCAGCGCCTGCCTGCGCCGCTTCCTGGCGGCTTGAGCGTCATCCGGACAACCACACAGAGGACACCATGATCGACAAGACATGCGCATCGCTGGAGCAGGCAGTGGCCGGCATCCCCGACGGCGCCACCATCATGATCGGCGGCTTCGGCAACGCCGGCATGCCGGCCGCGCTGATCGACGCGCTGCTGGCCCAGGGCGCGCGCGAACTCACCATCGTCAACAACAACGCCGGCAACGGCGAAACCGGCCTGGCGGCCCTGATCCGTGAAAAGCGCGTGCGCAAGATGATCTGCTCCTTCCCGCGCCAGCACGACTCCCACCATTTCGACGCGCTCTACCGCGCCGGCGGGATCGAGCTCGAGCTGACGCCGCAGGGCAACCTGGCCGAGCGCATCCGCGCCGCCGGCGCCGGCATCGGCGGCTTCTTCACGCCGACCGGCTACGGCACCCTGCTGGCCGAGGGCAAGGAAACCCGCGTCATCGACGGCCGCCACTACGTGCTGGAGTCGCCGATCCATGCCGACTTCGCCCTGATCAAGGCGCTGCGCGGCGACCGCTGGGGCAACCTCGTGTACCGCAAGACGGCGCGCAACTTCGGCCCGATCATGGCGATGGCGGCCAAGGTCACCATCGCCCAGGTGGCCGAGGTCGTCGAGCTCGGCGCGATCGACCCGGAAACGGTCGTCACCCCAGGCATTTTTGTTCAACGTGTCGTCAAGGAGGCAGCATGAGCCAGGTATCGGAGCGATTCAGCCGTGACCAGATGGCCGCGCGCGTAGCACAGGACATCCCGGAAGGCGCCTACGTCAACCTCGGCATCGGCCTGCCGACCAAGGTCGCCAACTTCCTGCCGCCCGAGCGCGAAGTGTTCCTGCACAGCGAGAACGGCCTGCTCGGCATGGGCCCGGCGCCGGCGCCCGGCGAGGAAGACGAAGACCTGATCAACGCCGGCAAGCAGCCGGTGACCCTGCTGACGGGCGGCTCCTATTTCCACCACGCCGATTCGTTCGCGATGATGCGCGGTGGCCACCTCGACATCTGCGTGCTGGGCGCCTTCCAGGTGTCCGGCAGCGGCGACCTGGCCAACTGGCATACCGGCGCCCCGGACGCGATTCCCGCCGTGGGCGGCGCCATGGACCTGGCGATCGGCGCCAAGCAGGTGTTCGTGATGATGGAGCACCAGACCAAGCTAGGGGAACCCAAGATCGTCGAACGCTGCACTTATCCGCTGACCGGCATCGGCTGCGTCGACCGCATCTACACCGACCTGGCGGTGCTCGACGTCACGCCGGAAGGGCTGCGCGTGCGCGAGATGGCGCCGGGACTGACTTTCAACGACCTGCAGGCGGTGACCGAGGCGCGGCTGCTGCCCCCCAACGACGAACAAGGAGCACGAGCATGAGCGAAGCATTCATCTGCGATGCGGTCCGCACCCCGATCGGCCGCTACGGCGGCGCCCTGAAGGACATGCGGGCCGACGACCTCGGCGCCGTGCCGATCCGCGAACTGATGCGCCGCAACCCGGGCGTGGACTGGAGCGCCGTCGACGACGTGATCCTGGGCTGCGCCAATCAGGCCGGCGAGGACAACCGCAACGTGGCGCGCATGTCGCTGCTGCTGGCCGGCATGCCCTCGGCGGTGCCGGGTTCCACCGTCAACCGCCTGTGCGGTTCCGGCCTGGACGCGGTCGGCAGCGCCGCGCGCGCCATCCGCAGCGGCGAAGCGCGTCTGATGGTCGCGGGGGGCGTCGAATCGATGACCCGCGCGCCTTTCGTCATGGGCAAGGCCGACAGCGCTTTCTCGCGCAATGCGGCGATCTACGACACCACCATCGGCTGGCGCTTCCCGAACCCGCGCATGAAGGCACTGCACGGCCTGGATGCGATGCCGGAAACGGCGGAGAACGTCGCCGTCGACTACCGCATCTCGCGCGCCGACCAGGACCTGTTTGCCCTCAGGAGCCAGCAGAAGGCGGCCCAGGCCCAGCGCGACGGCCTGTTTGCCGAGGAAATCGTGCCGGTGCTGGTGCCGCAGAAGAAAGGTGATCCCATCAGTGTCGAGCGCGACGAGCATCCGCGCGAGACCAGTCTCGAGGCGCTGGCCAAACTGAAGGGCGTGGTGCGTGCGGACGGCAGCGTCAGCGCCGGCAACGCTTCCGGCGTCAACGACGGCGCCTGCGCGCTGCTGCTGGCGAACGCGGAGGCCGCGCAGGCCTACGGCCTGGTGCCGCGCGCCCGCATCGTCGGCATGGCCGCCAGCGGCGTGGAGCCGCGCGTGATGGGCATCGGTCCGGCGCCGGCGGTGCAGAAGCTGCTGCGCCAGCTCGGCATGACGCTCGACCAGGTCGACCTCATCGAACTGAACGAGGCGTTCGCATCCCAGGGGCTGGCCGTGCTGCGCGAACTGGGCCTCGCCGACGACGACCCGCGCGTGAATCCCTACGGCGGCGCGATCGCGCTCGGCCATCCGCTGGGCATGTCGGGCGCGCGCCTGGTGACGACCGCGACCTACCAGCTGCAGCGCACCAGGGGCCGCTTCGCCCTGTGCACCATGTGCGTCGGGGTCGGCCAGGGCATCGCCCTGATGATCGAGCGCGTGTAAGCGCTCACGCCGCGGCGCGCCGCCGCGAGCGGTGCGTCGCGGCGCGCCGGATTGCGCTATACATGCCGGACCGCTGAGTGTTTCAGCACGGAGAAGGCATGTTCGAGCTTGTGGAGGAGCAGGTACGGGCGGGCGTCGAGTGGCTGCGCCTGCTGGTCGAGACCCTGGGCGCGCTGGTCATCGCGGTCGGCATCGTGCTGGTGGTGCTGGCCCTGGTACGCCGCCTGCTGTCGGGCGAGGGCGGCAGCTTCAATCCGATCCGTCTCGCCTTCGCGCGCTACCTGACGCTGGCGCTGGAACTGCAGCTGGCCGCCGACATCCTGTCGACCTCGGTGTCGCCGAGCTGGGACCAGATCGGCAAGCTGGCGGCGATCGCCGTGATCCGTACCGCGCTGAACTATTTTCTCAACAAGGAACTGCAGCACGAAAGCGCGGCCCAGGAATCCGGCGGGCGCCGGCCGGACGGCCAAGGAGGCTAGCCGTGGAGGACAGCCCCCTGCCGTCGCGCCGGCGCCGCCTGGGGCTGCGCAAGGAGCTGCTGCTGGCGCTTGCGCCGACGGCGACCGTGCTGCTGGTGCTGGCCCTGGTCGAAGCCGTGAGCAGTCAGCGCCTGCTGTTTGCGTCGCTGGCATCGAGCGCCTTCCTGATCTACCTCGACCCCGGCCACAGCGTCAACCAGGCGCGCACGCTGGTGCTGGCGCAGATGGGAGCTGCCCTGATCGGCATGCTGGCCTACCTCGTCCTCGGCCCGGGCTACCTTTCTGCGGGCGCGGCAATGATCGCGGCGATCGTCCTGATGATCGTGCTCGATGTCGTGCACCCGCCAGCCGTGGCGACCGCGCTCAGCTTCGGCTTGCGGGCCGGTGACGCCAGCAACCTGGCTTTGTTCGGCCTGGCGCTCGGGATCACCGTGGTCCTGCTCGGGCTGCAGCGGCTGACGCAGTACCTCGTGCTGCGCTCGCTGCGTGGCCGCGGCGGCAAGGACGGCTAGGCGCGGCCCGAACGCAGCTCGCCGTAGGCCGAGCGGTCGCCGGCCTTGTCGGTCGCGATCACCGACAGGCTGCCGTCGGTTTCGAGCACCGCCAGGTCGATGGCCGCCAGCGAACCGTGTCCATGCTGGCGCACCGCGGACCGCACTTCGTCCTCGGTGATCCGCACCTGCTTGAGGGCTTCGTGCAGCAGTTTCCCTTCGCGCAGGACCACCGTCGGCGCGGTCTTGACCGCCTTGCTGACGAAGCGCGAGCGCACCGAGGTCCAGGTGATGACCAGTTGCAGCAGCACCAGCAGGGCCAGCGCCGTCAATCCTTCCAGCAGGCTCACGTCCTTGCTGATCAGGATGCTGGACAGGGTGGAACCGAAAGCCACCGTGACAACCAGGTCGAAGGAATTCATCTTCGAGAGCGTGCGGTTGCCGCTGATGCGTAACAGGAATACCAATCCCGCATAGGCCAGCACGCCCACCAGGATGACCCGGGCGATGTCGCTCCAGCTGTCGAAAAACATGTGCTTCTCCTCCTCCGGGTGTGATCGGGACAGGTCGATGGTAACGCCTACGCGGCGCCGGCGTCGTCCGCCTGCGGCCGAATGCCGAGCTCGCGCGCAGGGCGCGGCACGGCGCCCTGTCCCGCCGGCCAGCCTTCGCGCTGGCGGCGCCGGTCGCCGTCGGTTTCCTCGGTCTGGTCATGGAACAGGACCTGCTGGGTTGGGTAGGGCAGGTCGATGCCCTGCGCCGTCAAGGCCGCCTTGATACTCTCGAGTACATGATCCTGGATGGCCAGCGCATCGGCCCGGTAGGGCGGCTTGATCCACCAGCGCACCCTGATCTTGACGCCGGCATCGGCGTACTCGACCAGCAAGGCGTCCGGGGGCGGTTCGGCCTCGACGTCGGGAAGCCCGGCTAGCGCTTCGAGCATGAGCCGCTTGGCGACGGCGACATCGTCACCGTTGCCGATGACCACGTCGTACTGAAGGCGGCGGCTCGGATAGGCGGTGTTGACGATGAAGGAGCCTTTGTACAGCTCGGCATTGGGAATGACCACCAGGCGCCCGTCATAGGTGCGCATCTTGGTGGCACGGGTTTCGATTTCCTCGACCGTGCCTTCGAAGCCACCGAACACGATCTGGTCGCCGATGCGGAAGGGCTCGGTAATCAGGATCAGGATGCCGGCCAGGAAGTTCTCGAAGATGTCCTTGAAGGCGAAGCCGATCGCGATGCCGGTGATGCCCAGGGCGCTGATCAGGTTGCCGGGGGTGAAAGATGGAAAGGCAACCGTGACCGACAGCAGGATCCCGAGCAGGATCATCGCCCATTGCGCCATCCGGCCAAGCACGATCACCAGGTTTTCCTGGAACCTGCCGGTATTGATGCGCTGGACCAGCCGGCGCACCAGGCGCGCCAGGAACAGGAACAGCAGCAGGACCAGGATGCCGATCACCAGGTTGGGCAGCAGGCGCATCGCAGACGCGCCCAGCGATTCGAGGCGCTGGTAGGCGATCGTCAGTTCTGGCGACATGGCAAACCTCCACGGGTGCTGGGACTGTCCAGCACATGATCCGCACATCGGGGGCGGCGGGGCGCGAGTTTGCCCGAAGTCAAGCGTCCTCGGATGAAGCAAGGAGCTTCCTGAGGCATTCAACCTGTCGCCGAGCTCGACGCGCGCGGCGTCCGACTTCGCACTGCGCAGTGCAATCTCGCCGACCACCTCGGCCTGGTCGCGCAGCGCGGCTCGCTGCATGCTTCCTGCGCAGGCCTTGCCTGCCTTGCAGATCGTATCCATGATCCGCAATAGCACCGCCGAGTTGCCCTCGGCGCTCTCCGCGACCTGGTGGAAGGCCAGCCGCGTGAGCAGCGCGAAGTCGATGCCGATGGACAGCACGCGCAGCTTGCCCTGCTTGTCGTAGTGGTCGCGCGGCCGCAGATTGCGTTGCCCGCAGCACGCCAGGATCACGCCGATATGGTCGAGGCAGGTTTCCGCCGTGGTGCTGTCGTTGATTCCCGGCGACAAGGCTTTCAGGGCCATGTCGACCAGCTGGCGTACGCCGAAGGTGGGATCCTGGTCGAGGGTGCGGAAGGCGTCGATGCCATAGGCGCCGTTCAGCGCGGCAATCATGTCCTCGTCCGGCGCGCGGCGCATGGCCACCGACATCAGGGTCTCGTCCATCGCGACGAACTCGCCCGGCTTGTATTCCATGCGCACGATGGCGTCATGTTCGCATGCCCATGCCAGCAGCCACATCTCGTCGACGGTCTGGATGGTGCCCCACTGCCGGGCGGGCACGGGATGCCAGGCCGAGGCATCGAGGTGGGCGGCGGGGGGCAGCTTGCCTTCGGCGGCCTTCTCGGGGAAGTATTTGTCGACCATGTCCAGGGTTTCGCGGGTGATGGCCTGGGCCATTTCAGCGGCCTGGATGTTCGACGAAATGTGGTGGATGAAGAAGATGAAAGCGCCGCTCCCGAGCATCGACAGCACGATCGAACCCAGCACGGCGCAGGCCGGGACGAAGGATTCCGACTCGGCGCCGATCGCCCGGAGCACCAGCAGGCAATACAGGAAAATGCCCATGAAGATGCCGAGCACCACCTGGGTCCCGCGGTCGCGCATGAAGTTGCGCATCACACGCGAGGTGTACTGGGCCGACGCCAGGGTCAGGGCGACCATGGTGATCGAGAACGTGACGCCGGCGACGGTGGCCATCGACCCGGCGATGGTGGAAAGCAGGCTGCGCGCCTCTTCGGCCTTCACCGTGAACAGCTCCGGCCAGCGCTGCCGGAGAGCGTCGCCGGCATGGCGGTCGAATTCCACCAGGCCGAGCGCCAGCAGCATCAGGCCCAGGATGACGAAGGTGGGAACGAACCACAGGCTCGAATGGACCTGGACCCACAACTGCTGGAAGCGGCTGTTTGCTGCGGAGGTTTGCATGGAGGATCGATCGATGCCGGACAGGGAGACTTGGCTCTACTGTAGTCCAGGAACATCGGGCGGAATGTACGCTGGAGCACGCAGGCGCCGGCAGGCCATCTCGCGCGGCACCACAAACGACAACGGCCGGAACGTTCCGGCCGCTGCGGTCACCTGCCGGGCTTCAGGCCGCCGGCTGCGCCGGCTTCAGCGGCTGTTCCATGTGGACCTTGCGGTTGCGGCTGGCCAGGTACCAGACGATCGCCACCGGCACCAGCAGCGGCAGCAGCAGCGGCGACAGCGCCAGCGCCACGGCCACCGCGGCAACGCCGAGCGCACCGACGACGATCACCCCCACGCCGGCGAACACCACCGCCAGCACCGCGCCGACCACCAGCATGACCACGCCGGCGATCACCAGGCCGCCGCCCGCGAAGATCACCGCCAGCAGGGCGCCCAGCGGGCCGTCGACCGGGTCGCCGTCGATATTGAAGCGCATGAAGTCAGCGGCATCGAAGGCGATGTCCAGCAGCAGGACGGCAAACACGAACAGGATGGCGATCTTGGCAAAGTTTTTCATGGTAGTCCTTTTCATTGGGCTGGTTGTCGGGTGCGCGTATCGATGCGGCATGGTTGAACTGTAAAGCCCTGTGCCAGGTGCGGCCATGGATTTGCGACAGGCTGCAAGATTGACGCGCCGGGACGCGTGCAGACGCGATAAGTGGGGTAAAGCGATGCAACCGCGCGGCAACGAACGTGGTCGATTTGGCCTTGCAATGAACGTATCGTTTCCTATACTGACAGCCTGTTCTGAAACAGGGGGATCCTATGCACGCTGTCATCCAGAAAATCGGGGACCGCCTGGCCGTTCTGCATCCCGCGTTGGCCAACAGCGGTCCCAAGGGCCCACCATCGGCGCCGCCCGCCATCCCGCCGATCATCATCAATCCGTTCAATCGGGAAATGCCTTCTCCCGCGGTCGATCCTCGTCCGACGCCGGTACGGCCGCCGATACGGCCGCCGCGCGGGCCGGACTGGCGCTGCCCGCGCTACGCCTTAAGCTAATCGGGCTTCTTCCTGGGGTCGGTTTCCTCTATGATCTCTGCTTTGAGGCATAGGAAACACGACCATGAACGAGCAACACGAACACGAGCACGAAGGCGACGAGAACGCCCTGGTGCAGGAAGCCCGCCTGTGGCAGGCCAACGGCTGGACCGCGCGCGTGATCAAGAACGAGGACGACGAAGGCTGGGCCGTCGCCATGTACAAGGACGGCGAGCCGGAACCGGCGCTGGTCGGTCCCTGGACCATGGGCCGCGACAAGAAGAACCCGAAGCCGCTCGACGTGAACGCCTTCAATACCCTGGTCAAGACCGCCTCGGAAGTGATCCGCCGCCACGAGCAGCACCTGCACGCCATCCTGCACAAGAACACCACGGTCTCCACCGAGAACGGCGAACTGAAGGTGACGCTGGACATCGTGCCGGACGACGACGACCCGTACGCCATCCTGGCCGCCACCGATGAAATGGGCGAGCAGGTGGCCAAGGTGCGGGTGCCGGCCAGTTTCAAGCTGACCCCGGCGTCGGCGTATGCGTGGATCGAGAACGATTTCCGCGCCCCGCGTGGATAAACGACACTTGTTCGAATAAGGCTTCGACTACGGAGCCTGAACTGCTAGTATTTCCCCTTGGAATTAATTACCTTGGGGAAGCAATGGAACGTCTCGCCCGGCTGGAAGCCGTCCAGTCGATGCTGCTCGAAATCGGGGAGCTGTCGACCAGTTGCAGCGACATCGTGGACTTCATCGGCGCGGTGCACCGCGCGCTCGGCCGCATCATGTATGCGGCTAATTTCTATGTTGCCTTGTCCGACCAGGCGGACGGCACCGTGCGCTTCGCCTATTTCGTCGATGAGGAAGACGAGGCGCCGGATCCCGACGAGCGCGTCCGCCTTGCGTCGCCCGAGCAGTCGCCTACTGCCTGGGTATTGCTGAACCGCCAGCGCCTGACGATCACCGCCGCGGACTTCAAGCAGCGTGCCAGCGAGGGTCTGCAGTGGGGGCAGGGCAGCGCCGCCGAGCACTGGATCGGCGCGCCCCTGCTCGACCGCCACCACCAGGCATTGGGCGCGATGGTGATCCAGAGCTATACCGCGGGCGTCACCTACAGCGAGGAAGACCAGGCGCTGTTCTCGCAGATCGCCAACCACGTGTCGAATGCGCTGCAGGGCCTGCAGAGCATGGACCGGCTGGAGCGCGCGGTGCAGGAGCGCACCGCGGCGCTGGCGGTCGAAGTGGCCGAGCGCCGCCGCGCGGAACAGGTGCAGCACGCGCTGTACCAGATCGCCAGCCTGTCGGCCCAGGCACTGGACACCGCCACGCTCACTTCAAGCCTGCACCGCATCATCGGCGAGCTGATGGTGGCGAAGAACTTCCTGATCGCGCTGCACCACCCGGATACGCAGGAAATCAGCATTCCCTATTTCGTGGACGAGAAGGACGGCGCCGCGCCGGTGACGCGCTTCCCGGTGGGGCAGGGCATGTGCTCGTATGTCCTGACGAGCAAGCAGGCCCAGCTCCACGACGCGACCAGTTTCCGCCACCTGGTCGCCAACGGCCTGGTCAGGGAGCCCTTCGGGAACCTCGACATCGCCAGCTGGATGGGGGCGCCGATGCTGGTGCACAACCAGCCCTACGGCGTGCTGGTGGTGCAGAGCTACGATCCGTCGGTGGTGTACACCAAGGCGGAACTGGACCTGCTGGCCTTCATGGCCAGCCACGTCGCGGTGGCGCTGGCGCGCATGCAGGCCGACCGCAAGATCCGCAAGACCAAGGAAACGCTGGAAGTGCAGAACGCGGCGCTGAACGAAGCGCTGCACAAGCTGCAGGTGGCCCAGGGCGAACTGGTGCGCCAGGAGAAGATGGCGTCGCTGGGCAGCCTGGTGGCCGGCGTGGCCCACGAGATCAACACGCCGCTGGGCATCTGCGTGACCGCCACCAGCCACCTGGTGCAGGAACTCAAGCTCACGCGCGAAGAACTGGCCGCGGGCGAGATGACCGAGGACAGCCTGAATTCCTTCCTCGACATCGTCGACCAGTCGCTGCGCATCATGACCACCAACACCCAGCGCGCCGCAAGCCTGGTGCGCAGCTTCAAGCAGGTGGCGGTGGACCAGGCGTCGGGCGACATCCGCAACTTCAAGCTCGACGCCTATGTGCGGGAAGTGCTGCTGTCGCTGCAGCCCAAGCTGAAAGGGCGGAAGGTGGCGGTGGAGGTGGACTGCCCGCCGGACCTGGTGCTGGACAGTTCGCCGGGCGCGCTGTCGCAGATCGTCACCAACATGGTCATGAACTCGCTGCTGCACGGCTTCGAGCGCGACCAGCGGGGCAATATCCGGATCCGTGCGGCGCTCGAGGGCGAGCAGGTGGTGTTCGAGTATGCCGACGACGGCGCCGGCATGGACCAGGAAGCCCTGGGCAAGCTGTTCGATCCCTTCTTCACCACCAAGCGCGGGCTAGGGGGCAGCGGGCTGGGGGCGCACATCCTGTACAACCTGGTGACCGGGGCGCTGGGCGGGACGGTGAAGGCGGAGAGTGCGCCGGGGGAGGGGCTGCGCTATCAGTTGCGTTTCCCGCGTTCGCTCAAGAAGTAGTAGGGAGGTCGGCTTCGCTGACTGCGCGTACAAACTTATGTCGCGGAGTGGCGAAGTATATTGCTGACCATGCACTGTTTGAACGCGCGGACGGCAGAGCCGTCCACCCTACAGTAAAGCCGGATCAGTCAGGCCACTGGGCGTTGATCTCCAGCGCCTTGTCCATGTTCTTGATGAGCAGATCCACGTAATACGGATCCAGGTGGTGCCCCGCCACCTCGCGCAGGTGCTCGGTGACCTTCTCGGCCGGCCAGGCGTCCTTGTAGCAGCGCTTGTGGGAGAGCGCGTCGAACACGTCGGCCACCGCCACGATGCGGGCGTACGGGTGGATGGCTTCGCCGCGCAGGCCCTGCGGATAACCGCTGCCGTCGAACTTCTCGTGGTGCTGGTGCGCGATCACGGCGGCGGCCTTCAGGATCGGGCGCTGCGAGCCGTCGAGGATCTGCAGGCCCACGGTCGGGTGCTGCTTCATGATTTCCCACTCGTCCTCGGTCAGCTTGCCGGGCTTGAGCAGCACCGCGTCGGGCGTGGCGATCTTGCCCACGTCGTGCATCGGCGCGGCGTGCATCAGGGTCGCGACTTCGTCTTCCGGCATGCCGGACGCCTGGGCCAGCAGGTGGCAGACCTGGGCCATGCGGCGCACGTGGTTGCCGGCTTCGTTCGAGCGCGACTCGACCACGTCGCCGAGGCGCAGGATCAGCTCCGCCTGCGTGTCGGTGATCTCCTGGTTCAGCAGGATGTTGTCGAAAGCGATCGCCACGCCCGAGCAGAACACCTCGAGCAGCTGGGCGTCGATCTCCGCGATCTCTTCCACGCCCTTGAGCACCAGCAGCGAGGCCTTGCCGGTGCGGTTCGGGAAGTAGCCGACGTAGGTGTCGCCGTGCAGGCGCGAAATGCGGTTGTGGCGCGCGTCGTCGAGCTGGGCCGCCAGCTCGTGGCCGATCTCGTGGCCTTCCATGTCGCCGATCTGGGCCAGCACCTCGTACTGGCTTTCGCCCGTGATCACGCTCGCGCCTTTCAGGCGCAGCAGCATGCTCTGATCCAGGCGCAGCAGCGCCACCACCTGCTGCAGCAGGCCGCTGGCGAAGTCCTTCAGGCTGCGTTGCTGGAAGATGTGGGTCGAGGCGGCGATCACGCGCTCCAGGCCCTCGCGGTAGGTCTGCTGGGCGCGGCGCGCGTCCTCGACCTTCATGATGTCGCGGTAGGCGCGCAGGGCGGCGAAGGTGGTGGTGAACAGCTTGGTGCGATCGAGCTCGGTCTTTTCCTTGTAATCGTTGATGTCGTAATCGACGATCACGCGCTCTTCCGGGGCCTGGCCCGGCTGGCCGGTGCGCAGCACGATGCGGGTGAACTGGTTGTCCAGGTCCTGGCGCATCCAGCGCGCCACTTCCAGACCGCTGTCCTCGCGCTCCATCACCACGTCCAGGAACACCAGCGCGACGTCCTTCTCGCGTGCCAGGACTTCCTTGGCCTCCTCGCCGCTGTAGGCATGCAGGAAATGCAGTGCGCGGCCGTCGAGGCGGAAGCGCGACAGGGTGAGCTTGGTGATGTCATGGATGTCTGGCTCGTCGTCGACCAGCAGGACTTTCCATGGAGCCAGCTTTGGCGCCGCGTTGGAGAGAAAGGACATAGGCTTACCGTTTCGGGTTGATCAATCACAACGTCCTGCGGCAAAAAAGCGTATAAGACATAGCCGCGAGTCAAATCGATTGTAGTACGGCTATCAATCCTTAACAACAGGCAACATTAAAAGTGTTGGTTAACGATGTCACATCCCCGCCGGGCATGCGAAACAGATAAGCGAGGGACAAGCGGGTCGGGGGACTGGCTTGTTCAAACGTAGCGCTTCTGGCAGCGCTCGCAGTAGAAGCTGCGGCGGTTGCTGCGGCCCAGGTTGGCTTTCAGGAAGGGAATTTGACAACGTGGACAGATGCGTTTTGCATGGGCCAGCCAATGCTGCTTGAGCACGTATTGGCGCTTCCATTCCAGGAAGTCGAAGGAGTATTGGCGCGCCTCGTCGACCAGCAGGCGCAGCTTGGGCGCGGGCAGGGCGCCCACGGTCGACAGCGGGTGCACCCGGATACGGAACAGCACTTCGTTCTTGATGATGTTGCCGACGCCGGAAAAGATGTCCTGGTCGAGCAGGGCGTCGCAGGCCAGCATGTCGGGCTGGGCGCGCAGCTTCTTGCGCGCTTTCTTCGCGTCCCAGGCGTCCGACATGACGTCGGCGCTGAAATCGTAGGCCGCATAGGTGGCGCGGTCGATCTCGCGGACCTGGCAGGCATAGAGGTTGAGCTCGTTGCCATTGGCGGTCTCGACGGACAGGCGCGGGGTTTTCTCCTCGCGCCGCTCGTTGATGCGGTAGGTGCCGAACAGCAAGAAGTGGACGCGCACGACCATCGCCGGAGTCTCGATCAGGAGGTGCTTGCCCCAGGTGTGGATCGCCTCGATGCGTTGGCCCACCAGGCGCGCAGGGTCGATGGCGCGGACGTTGCCGTCGGCGCGGACGATCTCCTGGCCGGTGAAATCCCTGACCAGTTCCTTCAAGATATAGAGCGACGGTCCTTCTGGCACGGTGCGACCTCCTTCCCGCCATTGTCGGCCGAGCCCGCAATATGCCCTGTGCGTAATCTAACTCTCGATGGCAAAACTTCGGCAAAAGAGCGGTGGCAAGCGGGCTCAAAGGGCGTATATTTATTGATGGGTAAAAATATTGAACAGTTCTAGGGAGGAGAGGGAAATGAAAGCAATGGTTGGCAAAGCGGCTCTCGCGGCCGTACTCGCACTGGGTGCCGGCGCCGCCTCGGCGGAAGTGACCGTCAACTACGTCAACATGGAGCAGTTCGCGGACCTCCCGAGCGGCGACTGGGAGCGCCAGGATATCCTCAAGAAGCTGGCAGACTACATCAAGAAGCTGGGCGAGGACCTGCCGGCGGGCACCGACATGACGGTCAATATCTACAACGTCGACCTGGCCGGCCGTGAATATCCGGGCCAGCGCGCCAGCGGCGACATGCGCGTCCTCGAGGGCAAGTCCGACTGGCCGCTGATCGAACTGCAGTACGCCCTGAGCGCGAACGGCCAGGTGTTCGACAGCGGCACCGCCCACATCTCCGACGTGAACTATATGCAACGTATGATGAAACGCTCCCAGGAGACGGACAACCTGCGTTACGAGAAGCGCATGCTGCAGGACTGGTTCAAGAAGAACATCCTGACCAAGAAGCCCGGCTGAAGCGGCCTGCCGGACGAAACAGGAGCACGGCGCCGGGCGGCGCCGTTTTCATTTGTCGGTGTTCCAGCCGCCTTGCCTAACAATTCGATACAAAACGCCGACAAGTGGACACTGGAAAGACGGCGCAAAGGGCGTATATTCGGAACATGAAGCAGTCCGGAACAATGAAAGGGAAAGCAATGAAAACGGTGATTGGCAAAGCGGCCCTCGCGGCCCTGCTCGCGCTGGGTGCCGGCGCCGCCTCGGCGGGCGTGACCGTCAATTATGTGGAGTCCGACAAGTTCTCCGACTTGCCGTTCGCGCCGTGGGAACGCAAGGAAGTGCTGGAGAGCCTGGCGGATTATTTTGCCGAACTGGGCAAGTCGCTGCCGGCCGGGCAGGAGCTGACGGTGGACGTGATCGACATCGACCTCGCCGGCCGCGAATACCCGAACACCCGCGGCGGAAACGACCTGCGCGTGCTCAAGGGCATGGCGGACTGGCCGGTCATGGAGCTGCGCTACACCCTGAGCGCCAACGGCCAGGTCGTCCAGAGCGGCAACGCCAAGCTGTCGGACATGAACTACCTGCAGCGCGGCAGCCGCTTCAACGACAGCGAACCCCTGCGCTTCGAGAAGCGCATGATCCAGGAGTGGTTCGACAAGACCATCCTGCACAAGAAATCCTGATCGTGTCGCTGGCTGGTCAATGACAACCGGCGCCCGAGGGCGCCGGTGTGTTTTCCGGGTGGCGGCAAGGCGGCGATCAGCCCTTCTTCTCGACCTTGACCCGCGCCGCCGCTTCCCTGGCCAGCGCCGCCACGTCCTTGACCGTGTAATCCGAAGGCACGGTGAACAGGGCCGCGGCCGGTTCCTCGCGCTTCAGGTTTTCCGCCCGGTAGACGAACTCGCCGCTGCGCGGGTCGCTGCGCTTCTGGTACACCACGGCCTGCAGTTCCGGCGAGGTCCAGGTTTCGGTGCTGACCACGATCGGGTTGCGGTTGCCGATCTCGCCGGCGGGAATCTCGTAGCTGCGCTGCACGCCGGTCGCTTTCACGCCGTTGAATTCGCGGGTGCCGAGGTCCTTGGTTTCCGCCTTGCTGGCCCATTCGCGGTCGCCGAGCGCGCCGGCGAGCAGCGGCGCCACGCGCGCCGCCGCCTGCGGTCCCGCCACCTGGGCGATACGAATCTGCACGTCCTTGTGCTCGCCGGCGGCGCCGGCGCGCTCCACCTGCTTGATGATGAAGCGCTCGCCTTCCGGCAGCTTGCCCTCGCGGCGCAGCTCCTCGATCCTGGTGCGCGCCTGTTCGGCGGCGAGGCGGGCCTGGGCGCCGGCCACGCGCGCTTCGGCCGCCGCGGCGCGCGCTTCGGCGGCGGCGGCGCGAGCCTGTTCGCGCACGGCGGCCGCCGCGGCGTTCGGCGCCGCGACCTTGATCGCGGTCTTGTCGCGCGGCCGCAGCACGTAGCGCACGCCTTCCACCGGATCGTGGATCGTCACGGTGCGCACTTCGCCGTCTTCGCCGCGCACCTCGGTGCGGGTGCGGCCGGCGCTGTCGCGGTAGCTCATCGTGCTGGTCTTGCGCACGATCTGGTTGCCGTCGCCCAGGGTCTGGGTCCGTTCCGTCACCATCTCGGCGCTGTAGGGCGCATTCTTGACCATGCGGGCACGGGACATGTGCACCATCGTAGCGCCTCCCGTGGCGTCGACGAAGTTCATGCCGTCGAGGTGGCCGGCATGCGGCTCGCCGCCGCTGCGGGTGACGATGCGGCGCTCGACGACCTGTTCTTCGTCCAGGCCCATGTCGTAGGCCAGGGCCGGGGCAAAGGCGCAGGCCAGCAGTGCTGCAAGCAGAATTTTCTTGTTCATGTCGTTTCCTCTTGTGGGTGAGTATCGTCCTAGTTGGTGGAACTGAGCCGCACGGCCAGCGGATGGCCGTCGGCGGCAACCAGCATCTCGGCACGCACGGTGTCGGCCGCGTTCTCCGGGCTAACCGGCACGCCGAGCGGCGCCAGCGCGGTGCGCGGCACCTCGGTCTCGATCAAGCGCGCATCGGGTTCGGCTTCGATCCGCTCGAGCGAATCGAGGGCGACGAAGGCGCCGCCGCCGTCGAAGCCGAGCAGGGGCGGGCTGCTCACGCGCACGGCCTGGTGCGGCGATTGCGCCAGCAGCAGCACGACCGCCGTCAGCGAGCACAGGGCGCCGGCGGTGCCCCACTGGGGCAGGCTCAGGGCCTGGTACCAGCGGCGGCGCGGCTTGAACTGGCGCGCGAAGGCCTGCAGCAGTTCCTTTTCCACGCAGCGCGGGGTGTCGATGCCGGCCAGTTCGCCGCGCAGCGCGGCGAAGCAGGGGGCGAGGTCGTCTTGCTTGTCCTTGGTATCCATCATTGACTCCATCAATTCGCGAGGCATGCGCTTGGCGCGTGCGCCCGCAGGCGCTTGGCCAGGGCCGCCCGGCCGCGCGACAAGCGCGAGCGCACGGTGCCGATATCCACCTGGCAGACCGCGGCGACCTCCTGGTACGACAGTTCATGCAGTTCAAACAGGATGACGACGTCGCGGTAGTGCGGCGGCAGCAGGCCGAGCGCGCGCCGCACTTCTTCGGCGGCCTCGTTGCCCAGCAGGCGGGCGAGCGGCTCGGCGCCTTCGCAGGCGTGGTCGAGCTCCAGCTCGCCGTCCTCGTCGGGTTCCGGCAGCGCCACCTGCCTGTGGCGCGCTTCCTCCAGCTTCAGGATCAGATTGCGCGCCACGCCGAACAGGAAATGCTGCAGCTGGCCGCGCAGGGGATCGAAGCCGAAACGCTGCGTAAGCAGGCCCATGAAGGCTTCCTGCACCACGTCGGCCGCGCTGTCCGCCGACCCGCAGCGCATCAGCGCGTAGCGGTACAGCGGCCCCTGGTGACGCCGGTACAGCGCCGTGAAGGCGTCGGCGCGGCCCGCATGCGTCAGGCGCAGCAGTTCGTGGTCGGCGGTGTCGGGGGTGAGCGTGGTCATGGTCGTCATCTCTTACCTGTATTCCGCCGAGGCAGCAGAAAAGTTCCAACTATTTTGGAAGATGACGACGACCCGGGAGGGCGGGTTCGGGAAAGGAGATGGGCCGGCGGCTGCGCCGGCCCGACAAGCTGGGCCCGATTGCCGGGCCTGGCCGTCTTCAGTCGATCCAGTTCACCCGGTCGAACTTGCCGCGGAACTCCTCCGGCATCATGACGACCTGGCTGCTCTTGTAGTTGAAGAAGACGAAGCCCTGCTTGGCCATGGCGATCAGCTTGCGGTCGCGCGGGCGCGTGATGCGGAAGATGATGTCGCCGCCATACTTGTTGAAGTCCATGACCCCCACCTCGAACAGCAGCTGGTCGCGCGCATGCGCCTCGGCGCGGTAGGTCGTGGCCAGGTCGGTGACGATGATGCCGGTGCCGTCGCGCTCGGTTTCGGCGACGCCGAACTCGAACAGGAAGCGCGCCCGGGCCTCGGAGATCATCGAGATCATCGAATCGTTGCCGAGGTGGTTGCCCGCGTTGATGTCGGTAACGCGTACCGACATCGGGGTGGAATAGTAGAACTGGTCTTCGGGGAAGGTAAGTTGTAAGCGTGCCATCTCTCTATTTTAAGCGCACGAATCGCTCATGGGTTGGCGGAAGGTCCTATTCTATAGACGATGCCGCGCGACGTCATGAGGTACAGCTCGCCCTGGCCATCCTGCCCGAAGGAGACCACGTTGCCGATGTCGCCCACGTTCCAGTCGCGCTGCTCGCTGACACTGCCGCCGCCCGCGAGGAAACTCTTCAGGAAGCCGCGGCAGTAATCGGAATAGAAGTAGCGTCCCTGCAGCCCGGGAATGGCGCTGCCGCGATAGACGAAGCCGCCCGTGATCGAGCAGCCGTTGGCGTTGTTGCTGCCGTGCTCGTATTCGAAGACCGGCATGGTCAGGCCGCTGCGATCGCAGGTGGCGGCGTTGTAGCACAGCGAGCCTTCCATCGTGTTCCAGCCATAGTTCAGGCCGGCCGTGCCGGCGGCGCTGATGTTGAGCTCTTCGCGCCGGTCCTGGCCGACGTCGCTCAGGTAGAGCTGGCTGCCGTCGAATGCGAAGCGCCACGGATTGCGCAGCCCCGACGCCCAGATCTCGGCGCGCCGCCCCGCCTGGTTGGCGTAGGGGTTGCCGGCCGGGATCGCGTAGGGCTGGACGGCGGTGGCATTGCGCACGTCGATCCGCAGCAGCTTGCCCAGCAGGGAGTTCAGGTTCTGGCCGTTGCGGTTCGGGTCGCCCGCACCGCCGCCGTCGCCGGTGGCCAGGTACAGGTTGCCGTCCGGGCCGAACGCGACCTGGCCGCCGAAATGGTTGGTGAAGCCGGGGTGCGGGATGCGCAGGATCACCAGGCTTGACGTCGGATCGGCCAGGTCGGGATTGGTGCCGAGGCTGAAGCGCTCGATGACGATGTTCTGCTGCGGGTCGGTGTAGTACAGGTAGAAATGGCGATTGGCCGCAAACTGCGGGTCGAAGGCCATCGACAGCAGGCCGCCTTCGCCGCCGGTGAAGACGCGGGCGCTGATGTCGAGGAAGGGCGTGGTGAGCGTGTTGCCCCTGTCGACGATGCGGATGCGTCCCGCGCGCTCGACGATGAACAGGCGTGCGTCTCCGGGCGGGGCGGTGAGGTAGGTCGGGTTGTCGAAGTTGGCCGCCACCCGGCTCAGCGCGATGCTGACCGGCGCGTTGGCGTAGGCCACCGTGACGCTGGCGGTGGCGCCCGCGGTGACCACCGCGCTCTGCGAGGCGGGCGAGGGCGTGTAGGTGACCCCGCCGGCGGTGACGGGCGCCGCGGCCAGGTTGTAGCTGCCGGGCGCGAGATTCGACAGGGTTTGCGAGCCAGTCAGGTCTTGCTGGTAATTGGCGGGGCCGTTGACGCGTACCGACGCATTCACGCCGGCGGGCAACCCGCTGGTGGTGATCGCCAGCGAGCCGGTGGTGGCGGTCGGCGGCGTTGGCAAGGGGCCGGTGGTGCCGGGGTTGCCGCCGCCTCCGCCGCAGGCGCTCATGCAGAAGGAAATAAGGATCAGCAGATATGTCCACGCACGCATGACAGCCTCCTGGATGGTCGCGAATGCTCCGGCAAGGCTATTCTGCAGCGAAGCGGCTGGCTTTGCCACGGATTTTCGCCAGCCGTGCGCGCCACCCGGAGCACTGCTAGCGCGTCAGGCGGTACATCAACAGTGCGGCGCGGATCGCCGAGCGCTCCAGCGAAGTGAGGTCGACGTGCTCGTCGGGCGAGTGGGCCGCGCCGCCGCTGGCGCCCAGGCCATCGAGGCTGTCGACGATGGGCGCCACGAACTGGATGTCGCCGGCGCCGCGCATGGTCGCCGGCACCGCGCCGACCGCGCCCAGGCCGGCATCCAGGCTGGCCTGCGAATACAGGTCGAGCAGCTTCAGGTTGCCCGGCGTGACCGCCATCGGCGGATAGGAATCGCGGAAAGCGATCGTGGCGCTGGCGCCCGGCAGGCTTTGCGCGACGATCTCGCGCATGCGCGCGTGGGCGCGGTCGCGCTGGGCGTAGTCGAGGTAGCGCAGGTCGCCGCGCACGGTGACCGTGTTGGCGACCACGTTGGTCTTGCCGCTCGCCGTGCCTTGTGCATTGGCCTCGTCGAGCGTGACCTCGGTGCCGCCCAGGATCACGCCCGGATTGAAGCTCAGACCCGGCTCGACCACCTGCCTGCGGAAACCGTCGAGGATGCGCGCGGCCTCGTACACGGCGCCGTAGCCGGCGGGGCCGAACACGCCCTGCGAATGGCCTTGCCGGCCCTTGACGTCGAGGTCGAAGAAGGCGGTGGCGCGGCGCCCGACGGTCGCCATCGGCTGGCCGTCCGGGCCGCTGACCGCCCCTTCGAAGCCGAGCGCCACGTCGCTCAGTTTCGCCAGTTCGATCATGTCGCGGCGCGAGACGGCGCGCGGATGGCCGGCTTCTTCCTCGTCGCCGGTGAACACCACGGTGATGGTGGTGTCCTCGAGCGCCCCGGCGCGGTGCAGGGCGCGCAGGGCGGCGATCGCGACCACGTTCCCGCCCTTCATGTCGGCCACGCCCTGGCCGCGCGCCGTGGTCTCGCTCTCGCGTTCCCACAGCGGGACGGGCGCGCCGGGTTCGTACACGGTGTCGAGGTGGCCGAGCAGCAGCAGGCGTTTGCCCTGCTTGCCGCTGCGGTTGGCGACCAGGTGGCCGGCGCGCCCCATCGCGCGCGGCATGTCGATCCAGACGGTCTTGAAGCCCAGCGCCTCGAGCTCCTTGCGATAGACCGCGCCGACGGCGCGCACGCCGTCCAGGTTGAAGGTGCCGCTGTTGATGCGGGCGCTGCGCTCGAGCAACTGAATCGCCTCGGGCTGCCAGGCCTTGACCTCCTCGAGGATGCGCTGTTCGGTGGCCGACAGGCCCTGGGCGGACGTGGCGAGCGGGAGTGTCAATACGAGCGAGAGGGCAAGCTGGCGCAGCATGTCGGCATTCTGTTGATGTGGATACGCAACTCTACTATGCCGGCGCGGCGCCGTGCCACTTCCTTCACATGTTGGGCAGCCACATGCCGAGCGCCGCGACCGCGCTGCCGATTCCCGTCACGAGCGTCGCCGCCGCCAGCACGCACGCCACGCCAAGCTGCGCCGCCGCGCCGCGTGCCTGGCACACAAGATACAGTTCAAGGATCGCAAGCGGAACGGCCACTTGTGCAAAGCTGAGGAAACTCAGGAAGGGGCCGGTGAAGGTCCGGGGATCGAACCCGACCGGACCCCCATGCAGGGCGAGCCAGAACATCAGGCCGATGCGGAAGAACCACACGCCGCTTACCGCCAGGAACAGGCGTAATGCCCAGCGCCGGTGCGCCTCGATCTTGCCGCTGCGTATGCGCTGCAGCGCCATCGCCGCACACACGAGGATCAGCCCGCCGTTCAGGGTGGTGCCGATGTGCTGGACGATGTCGCCCACGGCGCCGCGCCACCAGACCATGTAGATGCCGGTCACGCCGGCCCCGACCGCCGCACCGAGGTACAGGCGTCCGTTCCAGCGGTGCAGGGAGGGGAAGCCGGCGCGCAGGCGAGGCAGCAGTTGCAGCGCACCGCTGAGCATGATGAAGGCGGCGCCCAGCAGGTGGATGCCGGTGGCGATGTTGCCGCTGCTTGCGCCCTCGAGATGGCCGTGCGTCATCACCTTGTTCCATGCGCCGAAGTCGCCCCGCACGGCTGCGCCGCCGTAGAGGGACACGATATAGGCCGCGAACATGAGTTGTCCCGCCACCGTCACCCCGAACCAGCATCTGGCCGCATGCGCCAGCAGCGCGCCAGCGCGTTTGCGCGTGCATGCCGGTTCCCACGGCGTGGCCGTCGCCTTCCCTGTCGTCATTCCTGTCTCCTGTGCTTGATCGAGCATCCAGTTGGCCAGTTGCCCTGCGCCGGCACAAGGCATCGGCCAGGACAAGGCGATGGACGGCGGTTTCGAGGGCTTGAACTACGGTTGAGTAGCAGGTATCGTGCAGCGATGCCCCGGACGACCTCACAGCAACACCCGCTCAGCGTATTCCTGCCGACCCGGCGGCATGTGCTCGTGGTGACCGCGTTCACGCTGTTGCTGTCGGTGCCGCTGCAGCGGATCAGCGGTTCGCCGTATCTCGAGGTATTCGGCCGCATCGGCTTCATCGGCGCCGTCCTGCTGGTGGTGTATTCGGCGGCTGGCGGGTTGCGGCCACGCTGGATGGGGCCGCGCCTGGCGCGCCTGGCCGCGGTCGTGCTGGCGGCGCCGCTCGCCGCGCTCGCCACCATCCTGGTCGCGGAACGCGGCAATGTGCTGGACCACCTGCAGCAGCCGCAAGCCCAGACGGCCTACATTGCCATGGTGATCCTGGCGGTGTTCTTCGGCGTGCCGTTCTCGCTGGTGGCGATGCGTGGAGAACGCCGGCAGCGCGAGCGCGCAGACCGGCTGCAGGTCGAACTCGAAAAGAACAGGCTCGAGCGCGAACTGCTCGATATGCGCCTGCGCATGCTGCATGCCCAGATCGAGCCCCACTTCCTGTTCAATACCCTGGCCAACATCGAAGCCCTGGTCGCGTCCGGCTCCGCCAATGCGGGGCCGGTACTGCGGCACCTCATCGCCTACCTGCGCGCCGCGATGCCGCGCCTGAACGACGCCGATGCCACCCTGGAGAACGAGCTCCAGCTGGTAGCTTCCTACCTTGAACTGATGCGGCTGCGCATGCCGGATCGCCTGCGCTTCACCGTGTCGGCCTTGCCCGGGGCGGCCACCCTGCGTTTCCCCTCGATGACGCTGCTCACCCTGGTCGAGAACGCGGTCCGCCACGGAATCGATCCCAGCGTCGATGGCGGCGAGATCGAGGTGGGCGGCCGTACCGACCCGGACACCGGCGCCACGGTGCTGTGGGTCAGCGACACCGGCGTCGGCATGTCGGAAACGGCGGCGCCGGGTACCGGCCTGTCGAACCTGCGCGGACGGCTGCATGCCTTCTACGGCCCCTCGGCGCGCGTCGACCTGCACGAACTCGTGCCGCACGGCGTCCGGGTCGAATGCCATTTTCACGCAAAGGACACTCCATGAGACAGGTAAAGGCCCTCATTGCCGACGACGAGCCGCTGCTGCGCGAGCGCCTGCGGGCGCACCTGGCGGTGCTGTGGCCCGACCTGGCGCTGACGGACGACGCCCGCAATGGCGCGGAAGCGCTCGAGCTGCATGGCTTGCACCGCCCGGATATCGTTTTCCTGGACATCCACATGCCCGGCCTGGGCGGTATCGACACGGCGCGCGCGCTGGCCCGGCGGGCCCACCTCGTGTTCGTCACCGCGTACGAGCAATACGCGGTCCAGGCCTTCGAGCAGGGTGCGATCGACTACCTCGTCAAGCCGATCGACGGCGCCCGGCTCGCCGATACGGTGGAGCGCCTCAAGCGCCAGATCGCAGCGCCGGCTCAAGGCAATGCCGCCATGGAAAGCATGCTCGACCAGCTGGCTGCCCGGCTGGGCCCACGCGCCGCGCCGTCCCGGCAGCTCCAGTGGATCAAGGCGTCGGTCGGCAACAGCTTGCGGCTGATTCCTGTCGACCAGGTGCATTACCTGCGGGCCGAGGAAAAGTACACGCGCGTCGTCTGGGACGAAGGAGAAGCGCTGATCCGGAAAACGATCCGCGAACTGACCGAGCAACTGGACCCGGAACGCTTCGTCCAGACCCATCGTTCCGTCATCGTCAATCTCGCTTGTGTGCGCGAAGTCGTCAGGGGAATCAACGAGACGGCCGACCTGCACCTGCGACGCGGCGACGAGGTATTGCCGGTCAGCCGCAGCTATCTCCACCACTTCCGCCAGATGTAGGCACGGCCCTTCGCGTTGGCATCGGTTTGCGCGAACTCATCCAGCTTGCATATCTTGCCAAAGTTTCTTGACAAGAATTTTTGGTGATCCTAAAGTGATATCACTTTGATGTTGCTTTGCCAGGAGGAGTCGAGCATGCACGCAGCACCTACGCGCCACGAAAAGGCGTTCTCATCCGTAAATGGTTACCTGGCGGCCGCTGCCGGGGTCGTCCTGCTCCTGGCTGCCGTCTTCCTGTTTGGAACAGGGGAGTTCCCCTCCATCCTGCTGAGCTTCGTGATAGGCCTGGTCTCGGCTGTCTGCCTGGGCGGCCTGTTCATGCTCCAGCCGAACGAAAGCGCCATCCTGACCCTGTTCGGCAAGTACATCGGCACCGACCGCAGCGAAGGCCTGCGCTGGGCCTTTCCGCTCTATAAGAAGCGGCGCCTGTCGCTGCGCGCCCGCAATTTCAACGCCCCGACGCTGAAGGTCAACGACAAGCGCGGCAACCCGGTCGAAATCAGCGCGGCGGTCGTCTGGCGCGTGCGCGACACCGCCCAGGCCGTGTTCGAGGTCGACGACTTCGAGCGCTACGTCTCGATCCAGGCGGAAGCCGCGCTGCGCCACCTGGCCTCGCAATATGCCTACGACGAAGGCGAGGACCTGCCGGAAGGCGAGACCACGTTGCGCGCCGGCATGGACGTGGTGGCCGATACCCTCAAGCACGAACTGCAGGCGCGTTTCGAAGCGGCGGGTGTCGAGGTGCTCGATGCAAAGCTCACCCATTTGGCCTATGCTGCCGAGATTGCGCAGGTCATGCTGCGTCGCCAGCAGGCCGAGGCGATCATCAGCGCCCGCGCCAAGATCGTGCATGGCGCCGTCAGCATGGTGGAAGCGGCGCTGCGGGGATTGTCCGAGCGGGGCATCGTCGAGCTCGACGACGAACGCAAGGCGGCCATGGTCAGCAACCTGCTCGTGGTGCTGTGTTCGGACAAGGAAACCCAGCCGATCGTCAACACGGGCACACTCTATAACTAGCACCCGAAGAGCATGGCAAGTCCTGGCAAAAAAGCGTTTCCTCTACGGATAGACCCGGCCTTGTGGGAGGAGTTGCAGCGCCTCGCCGCCCGCGATCTGCGCAGCGTGAACGCGCAGATCGAATTCCTGCTGAGGGAAGGCCTGGCCAGGCGCGGCATCAAGCACGTCGAGCCGGGGGGCAAGGGCGAGAACGCGGAGCAGGAGTAGGATGCTCAGCCCGGTGGGCGCGTGCGGGTCTTGGCGACGATGCCGTCCGGCTTGATGAGGACGACGAATTCGCTGAATCGTCCATTCCCCGCCGGCGACTGGTAGACCCAGGCTTCGTAGCCGCTGTCGAATACCACGCTTTTCGTCGGGCCGAATGCGGCCAGCAGTTGCGCCCTGGTGGTCGTGCCCGGGACGACGCCCTGCTGCAGGCGCTCGGCCGGCACCTGCGTGCCGGGCGGCGCCGGCGTGGTGGCGCAACCGGCCAGCAGCAGCGCCGCGAACAGCGCCCGCTTCATGGCGCATCCTCCATGTACTCGAACTCCACCAGCGTATCGTCCGGCCAGGACTTGTCCCAGATCGGCGCATAGAAGGTGCGGTCGAGCATGACCTGGCAGTCGCAGTACTGCAAGTCGGCCTTGCTCAGCTCGCCGCCCGCATACAGCATGTTAAACGGCAGGGTCTCGACCCGCTCATTGGCCCCAATCGCGGCGCGCAGGCGCACCGAAAACACCGGCCGCTCGGCGAAGAACAGGTAGTTGCCGTTCGGGCTGTTGCACACCTGCTCGGGCGTGGTCAGGGCGTTGGAAATCCAGCCGAACAGCGGAGAGCTGTTGGAGACCAGCCCGGCCTCCACCCCCACCAGGCATTCCAGCCGCATGTCGCCCAGGCGGCGGGTGCCGGCGGGCAGGCCGGGCGTGATGATCTGCGCGCGCCAGGTCATGCTGGTGGTCTTGCGGTTGGCGAGCACGGCCGCGTCTTCGCGCAAGGCCGTCTCGTTACGCGGCAGGACGAAGCTGTTGTCGGGCGCCACGTCGACCGGCACACTGAGCGTGTCGCCCGCGATGCGCAGGGTAATGCCCGTCATGTCGACGGTCGGCAGGCGCGGCAGCAGCTGGAAACGCAGCGGCGCCGCGGGCGCCAGGGCACGCTCGCGTTCGAAGCGTTCCATGCCCTTGATCATTTTTCTGTAGGATTTGTCGACCGGGTCGCGGGTGGATTGCACCTTGACGGTCGCGGACTGCCCGGCGGCTTGTGCGTGGGTAGCCTGGTGCCCGGCCAGGACGGCCAGGCCGAGGACGACGCGGACCAGGAGCCGCGTCATGGCGTCACCAGTAACGGACGCGGCCGGTGTCCATGTGGACGAACTGCGAGCTGGCGTAGTAGCCGACGCCGCCGCCCTTGAGGGACATGGCCGCCTTGTGCAGCATCTTCAGGTCCTTGCCCGGCAGGCGGATGTCGATCGCCTTGGCATCCATGTGCAGGCTGCGCCTGGCGACGCCGCCGCTGGCGGCGTGCAGTTTGGCGTTCGACTCCGGCGAGCGGTAGCCGGAAATGATATGCAGTTCGCGGTTGTTGTCCAGCTTGTCGTTCAGCTGGGTGAGCAGCAGCAGGAGCTCCGGGTCCATCTGCGCGACCTTGTTGTTGCGATGGTCGCGCAGCACCTTGTTGATGTCCTTCATCGCATCGGGGATGAACTCGCCCTCGGCCCAGAAGACGGACTTCAGCTTTTCGCCGGTATGCGTGTTATACAGGCGCAGGACACGTTCGCCGGAAGCGGTTTGTGCTGTTTTGGCAAGTGCCGGGATGCTGAGGGTGGGTGCTGCGAGGAAGAGGGAGGACTTCAGGAATGCGCGGCGTTGCATCATCGTGGGAGATCCTTATGGTGAGTTTCTCTCAAACGTGAATTCTACGCGCCTTTTTTGTTAAACGTGCAGAGAAAATGCAGGAAAATGCGGTAAAAAGTCGATTTTGTTAATGCTTTGACCAATCCCGGGAGATATTTTCATGACGAGTTACCAAGGAATTGCCGTGTCCGTTGCCACCCTGATCACGCTGGCGTGCTCGAACGCGGTGGCGCAGGAAGTCGAACCGGTGGCCGAACCGCCCGCCGCCAAGGGCTGGAAGCTTGAAACCGTGGTGGACGGCCTGCCGCAGCCCTGGGGCATGAGCTGGCTGGCCGACGGCCGCATGCTGGTCACCGGCAAGAAGGGCACGCTGCACCTGGTGGACGGCAAGCGCATCCAGAACATCCCGGTCGAAGGCCTGCCCGCGCTGTTCACCGAAGGGCAGGGCGGCTTGCTCGACATCGCCGTCCATCCGCTTGATAAAGGTCCGAACCCGCGCATCTACATGACCATGGCCAGCGGCACCGGGGACGCCAACCACACGGTGCTGGTGCAGGGCGTCTTCGACGGCAAGCGTGTGCACGGCATCAAGACGCTCTTCAAGGCTTCGCCGACCAAGAGCGGCGGCCAGCACTTCGGCTCGCGCATCGTGTTCCTGAAGGACGGCACGATCCTGATGAGCATCGGCGACGGCGGCAATCCGCCTGCGCGCGTGGGCAACATGCTGGCGCGCGACCAGGCCCAGAACGTGGGTAGCCACAATGGTTCGATCCTGCGCCTGAGCGCCGAGGGCCAGGCGGCGCCGGGCAACCCGCTGGCGGCGCAGAAGGGCGCCCTGCCGGAACTGTGGAGCATCGGCCACCGTAACATCCAGGGCATGACGGTCGACCCGCAGGGCCGCGTGTGGGCCAGCGAGCACGGGCCGCGCGGCGGCGACGAGATCAACCTGATCGAAGGCGGCAAGAACTACGGCTGGCCGCTGCAAAGCTATGGCCAGGACTACAAGACCCGTGAACCGATCGGCAAGCGCGTGGTCGCGGGCATGGTGGATCCGCTGGTCGTATGGACGCCCTCCACCGGGGCCTCGGGCCTCACCTGGTACACCGGCCAGGCCTTCCCGGCCTGGCGCGGCAGCCTGTTCTCGGGCGGCCTGGCCACCGAGGACATCCGGCGCGTGGCCTTCGATGCCCAGGGCAAGGTGGTCAAGCAGGAGCGCCTGGACATCGGCAAGCGCGTGCGCGACGTGCGCCAGGGGCCGGACGGGCACCTGTATGCGATCACCGACGAGGCCAAGGGCAGCCTGCTGCGGATCGTGCCGCAGTAAACATCCCACAGCCCAATGCACCGCGCATGGATTCCTCCTCCATGCGCAATTAGTTCTTTGTTGCAATAGCAAAAGCTGCCTAGAATGCCAGGATCGGCAACCCGCCGTTTCCTTTGGAGGAGCAGCATGGCAGCATCCGTTCGTCGCACTCTCCAGATGGCCGTCGCGCTCGCGCTGGCCACTGGCGTCTCCGCCGCAAGCGCGGCCCCGGCTTCGGCCAAGTCCCCGGCCAGCACGCCCGACATCCCGATCCCGGACGTCAAGTACACCAAGTTCACGCTGAAGAACGGGCTGACGGTGCTGGTCCACGAAGACCGCAAGACGCCGGTGGTGGCGATCAACACCTGGTACCACGTCGGGTCCAAGAACGAAAAGCCGGGCAAGACCGGCTTCGCGCACCTGTTCGAACACCTGATGTTCAGCGGCAGCGACAACTTCAAGAAAACCTACCTGAGCGCCCTGCAGGGCATCGGGGCGACCGACTTGAACGGCACCACCAACCAGGACCGCACCAATTACTTCCAGAACGTGCCGACCTCGATGCTGGACTATGCGCTGTTCGCCGAGAGCGACCGCATGGGCCACCTGCTCGGCACCGTCGACCAGAAGAAGCTCGACATCCAGCGCGGCGTGGTGCAGAACGAGAAGCGCCAGCGCGAGAACCAGCCCTACGGCCTGGCCTACGAACTGCTGGTGACCAACACCTATCCGGTCGGCCACCCGTATTCCTGGACCGTGATCGGCAAGATGGAAGACCTGGACGCGGCCTCGATGACCGACGTGCAGGACTGGTTCAAGACCAACTACGGCCCCAACAACACCGTGCTGGTGCTGTCCGGCGACATCAGCCCGGAAGTGGCGCGCCAGAAGGTCGAGCAGTACTACGGCCACATTCCTCCGGGTCCGCCGCTGGCCAAGCACCAGGCCTGGATCGCCAAGCGCACCGGCACCCACCGCACGGTCGCGCAGGACCGCGTGACGCAGTCGCGCATTTACCGCAGCTGGAACGTGCCGGGCGCGCACACGCCGGAAGAAGCGCAGCTGGACCTGGCCAGCCTGGTGCTCGGTGGCGGCAAGACCTCGCGCCTGTACAAGCGCCTGGTGTACAAGGACCAACTGGCCACCAGCGCGTTCGGCAGCAACAGCGGCTCGGAAATCGGCGGCCAGTTCGGCATGATCCTGACCGCGCGTCCGGGCGCCGACGTGGCGAAGATGGAGCGCATCGCCGACGAGGAACTGCAGGCATTGATGAAGAACGGCCCGACCGAGGCCGAACTGCGCCTGGCCAAGACCGCCATCCTGGCCCAGTACACCCGCATGATCGAGCGCGTCGGCGGCTTCGGCGGCAAGAGCGACCTGCTGGCCTCGTGCCAGACCTACACCGGCAATCCGGACTGCTACAAGGTCTACCTGCAGCGCATCAAGGACGCCACCCCGGCATCGGTGAAGAAGGCCATGAACGACTGGCTCGGCACCGGCGACTTCGTCCTGCAGATCGATCCGTATCCGACCGGCCTGGCCGCATCCAAGCCGGGCGTGGACCGCAGCAAGGAGCCGGCGCTCGGCAAGCCGATGGCGCTCAAGCTGCCGGAGATGCAGAAGACCACCCTGTCGAACGGCCTGAAGGTCGTGCTGGCGGAGCGCCATGACGCGCCGGTGGTGAACTTCCAGCTGCTGGTGGACAGCGGCTATGCCTCGGACGCGGCGGACAAGCCGGGCGTGGCCAGCCTGGCCATGCGCATGCTGGAAGAGGGCACCAAAACCCGCAAGTCGCTGGAGATCGGTGAAGCCTTCGAGAGCCTGGGTGCGGACTTCGGCGCCGGCGCCAACCTGGACAGCGGCATCGTCTACATGAACACGCTCAAGGCCACCATGCCGCAGGCGCTGAGCTTGTACTCGGATCTGATCCTGAACCCATCCTTCCCGCAGAACGAGTTCGAGCGCCTGCAGAAGGACCGGCTGGCCGCGATCGCGCGCGAGAAGACCGTGCCGCAGTCGGTGGCCATGCGCGTCCTGCCGGGCATCCTGTACGGCCAGGGCCACCCGTACGCCAAGCCCTTCACCGGCACCGGCACCGAAGAGGCGGTCAAGCGCATGACCCGCGAGGACCTGGCCAACTACCACGCCACCTGGTTCAAGCCGAACAACGCCACCCTGCTGGTGGTGGGCGACACCACGCTGGCCGAGGTCAAGCCGATGCTGGAGAAAGCCTTCGCCGGTTGGAAGGCGGGCGAAGTGCCGAAGAAGCTGCTGAGCGAGGTTGCCGCGCCCGAGAAGAACGTGGTCTACCTGGTCGACCGCCCGGGCGCGCTGCAGAGCGTGATCGTCGGCGCCCAGCTGGCCGTGCCGCGCAAGCACGCGGACGCGTTGCCGCTGGAAATCGTCAACCACCTGTTCGGCGGCTCCTTCAATTCGCGCATCAACATGAACCTGCGCGAGGAGAAGAACTGGTCCTATGGCGTGCGCAGCTCGCTGCAGCCGTCGCTCGGCCAGCGTGCCTTCATGAGCGTCTCGCCGGTGCAGACCGACAAGACCCGTGAAGCGCTGCAGGAACTGGTGCGCGAGTACCGCGACATCGCCGGCGGCAAGCCGATCACGGCGGACGAGCTGAAGGCTGCGGTCGACAACAACACGCTCGGCCTGCCGGGCGGGTTCGAGACGGCCGGCCAGCTCACCAGCGCCTACACCAACATCGTGCAGTACGGCCTGCCGGACGACTACTACAACACCTACACCCAGAAGGCGGTGTCGCTCACGCCGGAACAGGCCAATGCGCTGGCCGCGCGCAGCTTCACCCCGGACCGCCTGGTGTGGGTGGTGGTCGGCGACCTGAGCAAGGTCGAGCCGGGCATCCGCGCGCTGAACATCGGCGAGGTCCGCAAGATCGACGTGGACGGCAAGCCGGTGCTGTAAGGAGGTTCACGGCCTGTCGTAGGGTGGGCGCGGGAAAACAGTCCAGTGGACTGTTTTCCCGCCCGCGCGTTCAAATCACGCTTGAACAGACGCGACGACTATTCAAAGTCTGTTTGAACGCGCGGACGGCATAGCCGTCCACCCTACATATCTTCGATTAAAGCTACAGCGATCTTCCCCTGTTCCGACTGCGGCATGTCGGTGTTGTTCAGCAGGACCACGGCCCGGCCGTCCGCCGGGTCGTAGGCCAGCAGGCTCTTGTAGGCTCCGATGGCGCCCGTTTCCCATGCAAGGGAGCGGGCGCCTTCTTTCGTGGCGAGCGTCTTCACCTTTCCTCCCAGCGCATAGTCTTCCGCCGGCACCGTCACCGTGGACAGCGTCTTGCGCGCTTTTTCGGACAGCAGTTTGCCGCGGTAGACCGTGTCCGCGATCGCGACCAGGTCGCTCGCCGTGCTGTACAGGGTGCCGCTGGCCGCGATCATCGGCGGCACGGGCGAGGTCTTGCGCTGGCCCGCGGCATTGTAGGCCACGGCCATGCCGACTTCGTCCTCGTAGCCGGTGGCGGCGAAACTGGTGTCCTTCACGCCGCTCGGCGCCAGCACCAGTTCTTCCACGGTTTCCGTAAACGGCTCCTTGCGGGCGCGTTCGACCACCGCCGCGACCAGGAGCCAGTTGGTGTACGAGTAATCCCATTTCTCCCCCGGGGCCGCGCTGGGGGCGCCGGCGCCGAAGCGCAGGGCGGCCTCGACCGGCCCGATCTCCAGCTTCTCGAGCGCGCGGTCCTTGCGCAGGGCGTCAAGCAGGCCGTTCGGAATGCCGCTCCGGTTCGACATCAGCTGGCGCAGGGTGACGGCGCCGTTCGCCGCCGGCAGTTCCGGCAGGTGGCGGGAAATCGGCGCATCGAGGTCGAGCGTGCCCATGTCGGCCAGGCGCAGCACGGTCACGGCGGTGACCCATTTGGTCATCGAGCCGACCAGGAAGCGGGTGTCCTTGGTAACGGGCTGCTTTTCCTCGCGCAGGGCAAGGCCGCTGGCGTGCACCACCAGGGGCGCGCTTGCATCCTTGCGCACGGCGACCACGCCGCTGTAATCCTTGGGAACGTGGCGCGCGATCAGCGGGCCGGTGCTCAGGTTCGCGATGGCGGCGCAGCCCGACAGCAGAGCGGCGCCCGCGGCGAGCGATGAAAGGCGGATGAACTGGCGACGTTGCATGCTTGCTCCAGAAAGAAGGGTTCGGCGCATTGTAGCCGTGTGCGCCGGGGCAGGCGCGAATCGTGAATACTGAGAGCCTGTCCCAGTAGGGATTGAGTCGTTGCTGGCGCGCCTGACAAGCGGGTGCTGCGTTGCTCGTCGTTGCATGGCTAGCCATGCGGCCTCCTCGCGCCTTGCCCGCGCTTGCCATGCATCACCATCAACTTCCTCATCCCTACCGGGATAGGTTCTGGACCCAGGAGGATGCCATGACCGAACAATCCCTGAACCTGGCGCGCACGGCCCTGGTGTTGATCGATTTGCAAAACAGCAATGTCGGGCGCGCGCTGGCCCCGTATACCGCCGAGCAGGCCGTCGGCAACTGCGTGCTGCTGGCGCAGGAAATGCGCAACCGCGGCGCGATGGTCGTGTACGTGCGGGTGCTGGTGGGCGAATTGCCGTCGCCGCTGGCCGACGCCCCGATGCGCCCGCCCGGCGCCGCCGCGCCGCCCTACGACGCGTCCGAACTGGCGCCGATGGCCGGCGTGGAGGCGAGCGACATCGTGGTCACCAAGCGCCAGTGGGGCGCCTTCTACGGCACCGAGCTGGACCAGTTGCTGCGGCGGCGCGCCATCGATACCCTGGTGCTGGGCGGAATCGCCACCAATTTCGGCGTCGAATCGACCGCGCGCGCGGCGTTTGATCGCAACTACAAGCTGGTGTTCGCGGAGGATGCGATGACCAGCATGGAGGCCGAGGCGCACCACTTCGCATGCAAACACATCTTCCCGCGCATGGGCCGGGTACGCTCGACGCGGGCGCTGATCGACATGCTGCAGATCGGGACGGGCGACGCCTGAGTTGCCGCGGTTCGTAGGGTGGACGGCTTTGCCGTCCGCGCGTTCAGCTCCCTGTCGAGCAGCCAGCGCGGCTGTTCGACGACTGCTTGAACGCGCGGGCGGCATCTGGCGCTGCCGGCTACGTCACTCGCCGGGTGGAGCCGCCCACCCTACGGGACATCAGCCCTTGCGCTGGATCCCGGCCGTGATCTCGTAGGCGCGCAGGCGCGCCGCGTGGTCGAAGACCTGCGAGGTGATCATCAGCTCGTCCGGTCTGGTGCGCGCGATGAAGCTGCGCAGCTGGCTCTCCACCGTGGCCGGCGAGCCGATCGCGGTGCAGGACAGGACGCCGTCGAGCATCATGCGCTCGGCCGTTCCCAGGCTTTCCAGGTAGCCCGGCACCGGCGGCTGCAGCTTGCTCGGGCGGCCGCTGCGCAGGTTCACGAAGGCCTGCTGCATCGAGGTCGCCAGCACTTGCGCTTCTTCGTCGGTGTCGGCGGCGAACACGTTAAAGCCGAGCATGACGTAGGGCTTATCGAGCTGCTTCGACGGCCGGAAGGTCGAGCGGTAGATCTCGATGGCCTGCATCATCATCTGCGGCGCGAAGTGCGAGGCGAACGCATACGGCAGGCCGAGCGCCGCGGCCAACTGGGCGCCGAACAGGCTGGAGCCGAGGATCCAGACGGGCACGTCCAGGCCCGCGCCCGGCACCGCGGTGACCGACCGGCGCGGCGAGCCGGCAAAATAATCCATCAGCTCGACGACATCCTGCGGGAACTCGTCGGCGTCCGAAGCCAGGTTGCGGCGCAGGGCGCGCGCGGTGGTGTGGTCCGAGCCCGGCGCGCGGCCCAGGCCGAGGTCGATACGGCCCGGATACAGCGACTCGAGCGTGCCGAACTGCTCGGCGATCACCAGCGGCGAGTGGTTCGGCAGCATGATGCCGCCGGCGCCGACGCGGATGGTGCTGGTGCCGGCCGCCACGTGGCCGATCAGCACCGCGGTGGCCGCGCTGGCGATACCCGGCATGCCGTGGTGTTCGGCCAGCCAGAAGCGCTGGTAGCCCCAGCGCTCGCCGTGCTGGGCGAGGTCTAGTGAACGGTGGAAAGAAGTGGCCGCATCGCTGCCTTCGACGATGGGCGAGAGGTCGAGAATCGAGAATGGAATCATCCATTCATCATACGCCGATGTCACATTTCAGGTGCGCGACTGAATAGAAATTGCCCCGTTGTAAATATTGACCCTTGGCGGACCGGTCCTTATGATCGGACGGAAAGACCGAGCCACTCATCCTTTCCCTCCATGTCCCGATTCCCGACCTTGCCACGCCGCCGCACCGCCCTCCTTGCCGCTCTCGGCCTCGCCCTGCTGGGCGCCGGCTGCGCCCAGTTGCCGGGGCAGGGGAGCCGCATGGGCGCGGCGGCGCGCTTCGATGCCGCGCGGCTGGCCGAGATCGACCGCGCCATCCTGGACGGCATCGCCGCGCGCAAGCTGCCCGGCGCCGTGTTCCACCTGGAGCGCGGGGGCGCGCTCTACCAACAAGCCTACGGCCGCCATACCTATGAGGACGGCGCCGCGCCGGTAGACCGGGATACGGTGTTCGATGCCGCCTCGCTGAGCAAGGTGCTGTCGACGGCGCCCGCGGTGCTGCTGCTGGCCGAGGAGGGCAGGCTCGACCTCGAAGCGCCGCTGGTGCGCTACTTCCCCGAATGCGCCAACGGCGGCAAGGAAGCGATCACGGTGCGCCAGTTGCTGACCCATTCGTCCGGGCTCCCGGCCGGGCTGCCGGCCAAGCCGGCATGGCAGGGCAAGCAGGCCTCACTGGCGCTCGCCTGCACCCAGGCGCCGACCCATGCGCCGGGGAGCCTGTTTCGCTACTCGGACATCAATTACGTCCTGCTCGGACACCTGGTCGAGCGGGTCGCCGGCATGCCGCTGGAACGCTTCGCGCAGCAACGCATTTTCACGCCGCTCGGCATGGCCGACACCGGCTACCTGCCGCTGGCGCGCACGCCGGCGGCGCGCATCGCACCGACCCAGCGCGGTCCGGATGCGCTGAGCGCGTCCCTGCACGAAGACCTGGCGCCGGGCCAGTTGCTGGCCGGCGTCGTGCACGACCCGACCGTGCGCCGCATGGGCGGCGTGGGCGGTTCCGCGGGCGTGTTCTCCACCGCGCGCGACGTGGCGCGCTTCGCCCGCATGCTGGTGGGCGGAGGGGAACTCGATGGGGTACGCGTGTTGAGCAGGGAAAGCGTGCGCCTCCTGACCAGCGTGCAGTCGCCGCCCGGCCTCGCCTTGCGCGGCATGGGCATGGACATCGACTCGCCTTACGCGCAGCGGCCGCGCGGCAGCGTGTTCCCGGTCGGTTCGTATGGACATACCGGCTTCACCGGGTGCATCCTGTGGATCGATCCGCACTCGCGGACTTTCTATGTGTTCCTGTCGAACCGCGTCTACCCGGACGACAAGAGCAACGTGCTGGCGCTGTACACCCAGCTCGGCACGCTGTCGGCACAGGCGGCGGGTGTCGCCGCGCCGCGTTAGGTAACATCCGGTATTTTCCGGGAGGCTACCGTGCGCCTCCCGCAAATCGGCCTCTCTACACTCGGAGCCCTGAATTCAATATCTTATTGATATTGTTGAGCATTTCAGCCCCGAAGACAAATTGAGGAGATCGACCATGAAACTGAACAAATTACTGAAAGGCCTGCTGGGCGCTTCCGTTGCCGCCGCCATGTTCGGCGCCACGACCGTCCATGCGCAATCGTCGGACGGCACCCAGAATACCCGCGGCGCGGGCACCAGCGGCAGCAGCAGCATGAGCGACCAGAGCAGCGGCAGCTCGTCGGCAGGCGCCACCACCGACACGTCGAAACACAAACGCAGCAAGAAAGGCGCCCACCACGGCAGCTCCGGCAGCAGCAGCGCGGGCAGCAGCGGCGCGATGGGCAGCAGCGGCGCGGGCAGCAGCGGGACGATGGGCACCAGCAGCTCGGGCAGCATGAGCGACAGCCAGAGCGGCACGTCGGGCAGCATGAGCGGTGCGGACCAGAGCGGTAGCTCGGGCTCCGGCTGGAGCGGTTCGGGCAGCTCGGGCGTGGAGGCCGGCCGCACCAGCACCGGCCGTTCGAGCGAACCGGAAACCCGCAGCTCGACCAGCGGTTCGTCGGGCACCAGCGGCTCGATGGGCACCAGCGGTTCGTCGGGTTCGAGCGGCTCGATGGGCACCAGCGGTTCGTCGGGTTCGAGCGGCTCGATGGGGACCAGTGGTTCCTCGGGTTCGAGCGGCTCGATGGGCACCAGCGGTTCCTCGGACTAGGGCAGCTCGATGGGTACCAGCGGTTCCTCGAGCAGCACCGGCACCACCGGTAGCGGCTCGATGGGCACCAGCGGCATCACCAGCGGCTCGATGGGCACCGGCACCACCGGCACCTCGGGTGCGACCGGTACCATGGGCACCAGCGGTTCTACCGGCACCATGGATGCCACCGGCCGCAGCGGCACCACCGGAACCTCGGGCACGTCGGGCACGTCGGGCACTTCGGGCACCACCGGCACCACGGGCACCACGGGCTCGGGCAGCACCGGCGGCACCGGTGGCACAACCGGTGGCACCACTGGCGGCACCACCGGCTCCAGCACCAGCGGCGGCACCGGCGGCGGCACCACCGGCCGCGGCTACTGATCCGCGCGCTCCCGCGCAAGACCGATGCGGCCCACGCGGCCGCATGCGACACCAGCCTCCGGGCTGGTGTCTTCGTTTACGCATCCGCTGCCGGCATTCAGCGCACGCTGCGGCCGCGCGTGCCGGCACGCGGCGAGCGCGGCGGCGGGTTCTGGTCGGCCAGTTCGACCTTTTCCAGCGGTTCGGGCGCGGGACCATGCAGCACATTGCCCTCGATGTCGAAGCGCGAGGCGTGGCAGGGGCAGTCCCAGGAGCGCTCGGCCGAGTTCCAGTGCACGGCGCAGCCGAGGTGGGTGCACTTGGCCGACACCGCATGCAGGCCGCCCTGGGCGTCGCGGTAGACCGCGATCTTGCGCAGGCCGTCGCGCACCACCGCGCCTTCGCCGGCGGCGATTTCCTGGACCGAGTCGACGTCGCCGCCGGTCAGCCATTCTCCGTAGCGCGCCATGGTATTGGCCTGCTCGTGCGCGAAGTCGGCCAGGCCGTGGACCGGCTTGCGCGAGGGATCGTAGAGCGCGGCCCAGGGATTGTCGCGGCCGCCGATCAGGTCGGTGACGAGCATGGCGCCGATGGTGCAGTGGGTCATGCCGTTGCCCGAGTCGCCGGTGATCAGGTAGACGTTGTCGTCGTCCATCGGGTTGCGGCCGAGGTAGGCCAGGCCGTCGGACGGCTCCATCACCTCGCCCGACCAGCGGTAGGCGACCGCCCCCGCCATCGGGAAGTGCTCGCGGGTCCAGCGTTCGATCTCGTCGTAGCGGTGCTCGGGATGGTCGTCCTGGCCGGTCTTGTGGTCGGCGCCGCCGACCACAAGGATGTCGTGGTCCGCGGCCGCATCCGGCGTTTCCAGGCGCACGTAGTAGTAGGGGTCGCCGGTGTCCCACAGCAGGATGCGCGGCAGCGCGCCGCGCGGAACCCGCATGCCGACCACGTAGGTGCGGTAGCCAGCCTGCTTGGTGTGCATCACGACGCGGTCGTTGAAGGGCGTGTGGGTGGCCAGCACCACGTGGCGGGCGCGGATCTCGCCGTGGTCGGTGGAGACGGTCTGCTGCTCCTGGTCGCCGCGCACGCGGTGCGCGTGCGTGGAACCGTAGATCTGGCCGCCCAGGCGCTCGATGGCCCGGGCCAGCCCGCCCAGGTATTTGAGCGGGTGGAACTGGGCCTGGTTCGCATAGCGCACGGTCGGGCCGCTATCGAAAGGCAGGCCGGGCACGCCGGGCAGCAATTCCACCGCCACGCCGGCGCGCCGCGCGCTCTGGTATTCCTTCTCGAGGTCCTTGAAGCCGTTGCCGGGCAGGGCGTACAGGTAGCCGTCGAGGCGCTCGAATTCGCAGTCGATGTTCTCTTGCGCCGTGATCGATTCGACCAGGCCGATGGCGCGCGCATAGCCGTCCGCCACCAGGCCCGCATTGGCGGCGCCGAACTTGTCTTCGATGAAGGTGTACCACTCGTCCGGCGGAAACAGGTGGGCGGTGGTGCGCCCGGTCTCGCCGGCGCCGATGCCGAGGGCGTCGATCACCGCGACGCTGCGCCCTTCCCGGGCGAGCAGGTAGGCGGTGGTGAGGCCGGCGATGCCGGCGCCGATCACGCAGACCTCGGTATCGAGGTCGCCGGACAGGGGCGGGCAGGTGGGCAGCGCGGCGCTGTCCATCCAGGCCGACCTTGAGACGCCATTGGTGGAAGCAGTCATGTCGCATCCTTTCTGCGCAGGGGCGCCGCCGGGACAGCGGCACGCGTCATCGGAACCAGGAGGACAGTCTACTGTGCGGTGAAAAAGGCCGGAGCACGATGCGGCGCCCCGCGCCATCTTCCTCGGATCATTAGAAAATCTAATATCGGCGCATGATTTATTAGCTAAACTTCTGAATGCTGGCCGCTACGTCCGGAGCATGTGTCGGCTGCCCTACTGCAGGCGGATCGCCACCAGCCGGCCGTCGCTTTCGCGTGCGCCGGTAGCGATGTACAGCGTGCGCCCGGCCGACAGCGCCAGCATGCCGGGCTCGGGATGGCGCCAGACGACCTTCTTCGTTGCCAGGTCGATCGCATACACGGCGCGGTCGGTGCTGGCGAACAGCAGGTTGCGCGTCACGATGATGTTGCGGTGCAGGGTCTCGCTGGACTCCGGCGGGAACCAGCTCCACAGCACCTTGCCGCTGGCCTCGTCCATGGCGTCGAGCACCGCAGGCTGGTTGCGGCCGGCGTACAGCACGCCCTCGGCCAGCGCCGGCACCGTGAGGTAGGCGCTGGCGCTGCTCCAGTTGTAGCGCCGCGCTTCGAGGTCGAAGCTCGACAGCACGCGCTGGTCGTACTGTTCCACGTTGGACGATGCCCGTCCGCTGAAGGCGCCGCCCGCGAAGGAGATGGCGTTGCGCTTGCTGCCCAGCAGCGGCCCGCCATGGTAGGCATAGCCGCTGTTGTTGCCCATCGGGTCGTCGATCTTCGCGGCCGTGGCGCCGGTGGCGCGCTCGATCAGGTAGAGCGCGGCGCCGTTGTGGTGGTAGACGTAGGTCTCGTCGGCCGCCGGCGCCCACATGTCCCATGCGCCGCCCGCCTGGTGCACCCAGTTGCGCGCGCCGGTCGTGGCCGAGAACGCATAGGTTTCGCCGCCGTAGTAGCCGGCGCCGGTCAGCACCTGGTCGCGGAACACGGTCGGGGCCATCACGTGCGGCCATTGGCCCGAGAAGCCCGATTTGGCGCGGACCTCGCCTCCGGCCGCGTCGAAGGACCAGAGCGCGGTCTGTTCGTGGCCGGTGACGGCGGCGTACACGCGTGCGCCGCTGACCGAGGGCGGGCCGAAGGCGGGCACCTGGCCGAGCGAGCGGCGCCAGGCTTCGCTGCCGTCCTTCTCGTTCAAGGCCTGCACGACGCCTTCGCCGAAGTAGACGTCGGTGGTGACGAACACTTTGCCGCCGGCCGCGACGACCGGATTGATGCCGCCGATCGGTTCGCTGCCGGCGGCGCGTTTCCATTCCCAGGCCCTGGCGAAGCGGGCCGGGTTGAGCGTGATCGGCACATAGCCGCTGTGGGCGGCGTCGCGCTGGTGCATTTCCCAGTCGCCGACGGCGGCCACCTTGAGCGTATAGGCCAGCGCGGCCGTGCCCGGCCAGGTGGCGGCGCAGGCCGGGTCCTTGCAGGCACGCACCTCGATGCTGCCGGCGTGGTTGCCGGCAGCCAGTTCCGGCAGCGTGCTCAGGGCGAAGCTGAAGCTGTTGCCGCTGGCGGCCTGGGCCTGCGGCTGGGTGAAGCGGCCCGCGCTGTCGCGCACGCTCAGGTAAACCGGGCCGTCGAGGTGCTGGCCGCTCCAGCTGCCTTCCACCGCCACGCCGACTTCGTCGCCGGCGGCGAGATCGCGGCTGAGCGGGGCGCCGGACAGCGTCAGCGACACGGATGGCTGCGGCGTCGGGGGCGCGGGCGGGGGCGAGGAACCGCCGCCACCGCAGGCGGACAGCAAGGACAGCGCAACACAGGAAAACAGGCCAGGCAGGCGCAAGGACATGAAGGGGCTCCAGTAAGGATGAGCAGGATAGCTTGTAAGTGGGCGATTCTGGCACCCCCGGGCGCATGCGGCATTGCGCTGTGCCGAACGGGGACCTGGTCCGACGTACAGGCGCTGGCCGGCAAGCGCCTGTCAGCTGCCAAACGCCCGGCAGCTCACTCCGTTGGCGATCGGCTCGGCCACCGCCGCGCGGTTCTCGCTGCTTTCACTGAACTGGGCCAGCAGCGAGGGCAGGATGGGCGGGCAAATGGGCGCATGGCTCGGAAGAGGCAATGTGAAGCGGTCAATATGGATGAGTTGACAGTCGCTGTCCATATCACATGCATAAATCATGCGGTTTGCTATGCTAGCGGCTTCGCCGGGCGGCGCCGTGCCGCCGGCCCCCATGCAATGAAGGAGTGGAACGATGGTCTCGCTGCAGGAGCAGTTGCTGAAAGCCGGCCTGGTGGACAAGAAGAAGGTCCAGAAGGTCAACCAGGACAAGAGCAAGCAGAAAAAGATCGAGCGCCGTACCGGCACCGAATCGGTCAACGAAGCGCGCGAGGCCGCGCTGGAAATGCAGCGCAAGAACGCCGAGCGGGCGCGCGAACTGAACGCCCAGCGCGATGCCGAGGCCGCGCAGAAGGCGGTGAAGGCGCAGATCGCCCAGTTGGTGGAGCAGAACCGCCAGCCGCGCGCGAAGAGCGGCAAGGGCGACATCGCCTACAACTTCACGCACGGCACCAAGATCGAGCGCATCTACGTCTCCGAACAGGTACGGCAGCACCTGGTGGCGGGCCGGCTGGCGATCGTGTTCTTGAAAGGGAACTACGAACTGGTGCCGAAGGTGATCGGCGAAAAGATTGCCGAGCGCGACCCGGCCAGCGTGATCCAGGTCAAGCAGGCCGCCGCCCAGGCCGAGGAGGACGATCCCTACGCGGACTTCAAGATCCCGGACGATTTCACCTGGTAAGCGCCTATGAATCGCTATTGAACAGCTATATTTGACGATTTTGAGTTAAACTAGCAATGTCTCGCAGTTGTAGCGGGATACTCATCAGATCACTGTTTAACGGCGGGTCATATGAACGACAGAATGCATCAAGAGCGGGGCGAGGGCCGCGAAGTCACCTACCGCAGCGGGGTCGCGGCGCGCCTGGCGGGCTTGCCCGTGGAGACGCTGCGCGTCTGGGAGCGGCGCTATGCGCTGTCCGATACCCAGCGCTCGGCGCACGGCCAGCGTCTCTACACGGCCGAGCAGGTGCGGCGCCTGGGCCTGCTCAAGCAGTTGGTCGACCTGGGACACCCGATCGGCGTGCTGACCGGCCTGCCGGTCGAGCGACTGGAAGAGATGGTCGCCCCGAACGCGGCGCGTGCGGCCGAAGTCAGCGGTCCGATGCGCGTGCTGGTGGTCGGCGAGAGCCTGGTGCGCCGCATCGCCGCCAGCGGCCGCGACGGACGCGCGCTGCAGGTGCAGCGCCACTGCGCCCGGCTCGACCAGGTGCCCTCGCTGGGAGACGGCATGGCGCTCGACGTGCTGCTGATCGAAGCCTCGGAACTCGACGAAGCCTCGGTGGCGCAGGTAGCGGCGGCACGCGACATCACCCGTCCGCAAGCGACCGTGGTGCTGTACCGCTTCTGCGGCAGCGCCACCATCCGCGCGCTGCGCGCCCAGGGCTGCCTGGTGGCGCGCGTGCCGGCCGAGATCGGCGAACTGGTGCTGCTGTGCCGTTCGGCGCTGGTGGGGCAGGGGCTGCCCGCGTCCGAGTCCGAAGGCGAGGCGGTGGCGCCGCGCCGTTTCGACGACCAGGCGCTGGCGGCCATCACGGCAGCCGGCAACCGCCTGTCCTGCGAATGCCCGCGCCACCTGTCGGACATCCTGATGATGGTCGGCAGTTTCGAGCGCTACAGCGCGCAATGCGCGTCACGCAACCAGGAAGACGCACGCCTGCACCGCGAGCTCGAACTGGCCTCGGGCCGTGCGCGCATGGTGCTGGAAGCGGCCATGGAAAGGCTGGCGCTGGCGGAAGGGCTGCCCTTGCCGGGCAAGTCGGCCTGAGCCTGCCGTTCAAGGGAGCCCAGCATGGCAGACGCGTTCAAAGCCGGCGACAAGGTGCAATGGCAATCGTCGCAAGGCACGGTATACGGTACGGTCAAGAAGAAGCTGACGGCGCCCACCGAGATCAAGGGACACCACGTGGCCGCCTCGCGCGAGCATCCCGAATACCTGGTCGTCAGCGACAAGACCGGCGCCGAGGCGGCGCACAAGGCGGACGCGCTCAAGAAGGCATAGCGGCGGCGTCGTAGCCCGCATCGCCCGCTTGCAGGATGGCTCCTCGAATCGCACCCTTCAGTTCGTTGAATTGCCCATTCCTCAGCGTATTCATCGCGTCTCCCGGATCGATGCGGCCGTCAAGCGCACGACTTCGGGACGACGACGCGCGCATGCGACATCGAGGGGACTCCTGCTGTGGAGTGGTTATACTGACCCAACACGGGTAGACAAGCGAGGACCTGGCGCCGGCGCTGGCCCAGCCGGATTGTCCAGTGGTAAGCTATTCATGTTGTCACTTCCACCCTGAAGGAATCCTATGAAACCCTTGTTCTCCTCCGACGACGAAGCGAACGCATCCGCCGCGCCCGCGACGCCCGCGTTTCCGCCCTTGCTGGATCCTTCCGCGACGGCGAACACGCTGCCGGCGGCGCGTCCCGAGGCGAGCGCGGCCCCGCTGGTGCGCGTCGATCTCTCCGGTATCGACGACAAGGCGATCGAGGGCCTGGGCGGTTCCACGGGAGCGGGCGTGGCGAAGGTGTCGGCCAAGCTGCTCGGCACCGTGCGCGCATCGGATGCGGACGTGTTCGGCACGCAATTGAATGAACTGATCGCGACGTCCAAGGGCCTCGACCCGGCCAAGCTGCGCTCGGGTGGCCTGGTGTCGCGCCTGTCGAACATGTTCGGCTCGGTCAAGGAAAAGATGCTGTCGCAGTACCAGGTGGTCGAATCGCGCATGGACACCCTGATCCAGGAAATGACGCGGCATGCCAACGTGCACCGGGCGCGCATCCAGGATTTCGACGAGATGTACAAGGGCCTCGAAGCCTACTACCAGGGCCTGGATGCCGACGTGAAGAAGGGCGAGGAATGGGCGGCGCGGCTGCGCCAGGCGGTCGCCCAGCAGGCCGCGCCGGCGAATGCCTTCGAGGCCCAGCAGGCTACCGAGCTCAAGCGCCGTCTGGAACGCCTCGAAAAGCGCATCGACGACCTCAAGCGCGCCATGCTGATGGCCACGCAGATGGTGCCGCAGATCCGCCTGTCGCAAGACAATGCGCGGGCGCTGACCGACACCTTCACGGACATCGTCAACGTGTCGATTCCGGCCTGGCGCAACGTGTTCTCGCTCTACCTGCTGCAACTGGAGGCCAAGCAGAGCGCGGCGGTCGCCAACGCCGCCTACGACGCCACCGACGCGGCCTTCCGCGCCCAGGCCGACATGCTGCTGGAAAATACCGAGACCGTGGCGCGCGCCAAGCAGCGCTCGCTGGTCAGCCTGGAAACCGCCCAGCACGTCCAGACCCAGCTGGTGACCGCCTTCGACAAGCTCGAGCAGATTTCGAAAGAAGGCCAGCAGCGCCGCCAGGCCGAGCTGCCGAAGCTGCAGGAACTGGAACGCGAGCTGATCGCGCGTTTTTCGCCCAGCGGCGCTTGAATACCGTTTTCATCGTATAAGGAAAAAGGAAAGCCATGTCGACGACGCTCCACACCGGCCATCGCATCAACCTCGAAAAAAGCGCGCCGGGCTTGACGCGCGTTCGCATCGGCCTCGGATGGAAGGTCAACGCGGTCGAGGGCCAGCCATTCGATCTCGACGCGTCGGTATTCCTGTGCCGGCGCGATGCGAACGACCATCCGCTCATGATCAGCAACGCCCACTTCGTGTATTACAACCACGCCACCTCCCCGGACGGCGCGGTGGTGCACTCCGGCGACAACCGGACCGGCGACAAGGATGGCGACGACGAAGTCATCACCGTCGACCTGGCCAGGGTCGAGGCCGAGGTGGTGGAGATGCCGATCGTCGTGACCATCCACGATGCCGAGGTGCGCAAGCAGACCTTCGGCATGGTCACCGACGCCTACGTCAAGGTGTACAACGACGAGACCGGCGAGACGATCGCCGAGTACGACCTGGACGAGGACTACGCGGACAAGACCGCTCTGCAGTTCGGCTCGCTGTACCGCAAGGATGGCGAATGGCGCTTCCAGGCCGTGGGCGCCGGCTTCAAGCTGAACCTGGCGACCTTCATCCGCAAGCTCGGCGGCACCGTCTGAGGAGCACGCGCTCCCGCCCCGATGCCGGCTAGCCGATGACAGCGCAGACGCCCAAGGCATTCGACTTCGGCGAGGAGCCCGAGCCTCTCGCCGACCCTTCCGCCGAGCCGGCCGGCCGCGCGCCTGTGCCGCAGGCCTTCGACTTCGGCGCCGAGGAGCAAGCCGCGGCCGCGCCGCCTGCCGCCGGCGGCCCGCCGCGGGCGCTGTCCTTCGACGACCTGCCCGCGGCGCCGGCGGCAGCGGTGCCTCCGAAAGCCGCGGCCAGGGTGTTGTTCGAGAGCGAGGATCATCCGGCGGTGCGCGATGCGCTGGCGATCGCGCGCACGGACTACCCGGCATTGTTCGAGCAGGATGGGCAGCGCCTGGCGGCGCTGTTCCGCCGCCTGCTGCCGGTGAAGCTTCCGGTGGTCACGGAGTGGGCCGAGCGGCCATTGATGGAGCAGGCCGCGCTGCTGCAGCCGATCACCGAGCTGGTGCTGGCCTTCACCCGGATGGCGGTGCCGGCGCTGCTCGAATCGGCGCTGGAGAGCACCAGGGCGCCGGCCGGCGTGTTCGACAAGCTGTTCCGCCGCCCGGCGCCGCCGGCCCAGTTCAAGCCGGCGCTGGCGGCGAGCCGGGCGCAGCTGCTGCAGCTCATCGCGGACAGCGATACCGCCATGCGCGAGCTCGAAGCGTCGGCGGCCAACCTGGCCCTGCATGCGGCTGCGCTCGCCGTCGTGTCGACCCTCGCCGGCGGCGCGCTGGACGCGACCCTGTCGGATGCCCTCGTGCAGCGCCGCACGCTGATCCAGCAGGCGGTGCGCCAGGCCGAGCTGTCGATCCTGCAGATGGGGCAGGTACGCCAGCAAGCCGCCGAGCTGGTGGGACAGGTGTCGTCCTTCCTGACGGTGACCCTGCCTGCGCTGGAGATGGCGCAGGCCCAGAAAGGCAGTTAAGGAGGCAAGCGGCTCAGATCACCCCTTGGGCCAGCATGGCGTCGGCCACTTTGACGAACCCGGCAATGTTCGCCCCGTCCACATAGCTGATGCTGCCGTCGGCGCGTTTGCCGTACTTCAGGCACGAGGCATGGATGCCCTGCATGATCTGCAGCAGGCGGGTATCGACTTCGGCGGCCGGCCAGGACAGGCGCGCCGCGTTCTGGCTCATTTCCAGCCCCGAGGTCGCGACGCCGCCGGCATTGCTGGCCTTGCCCGGCGCGTACAGCACGCCGGCCGCTTCGAATGCCTTGGCGGCCTCGATGGTCGAGGGCATGTTCGCCCCTTCGGCCACGCACAGGACGCCGTTGCGGATCAGGACCGCGGCATCGTCGGCATCCAGTTCGTTCTGGGTCGCGCACGGCAGCGCCACGTCGACCGGTACGTGCCACGGGCGCACGCCGGCTTCGAAGCGGGTCCCGGTGCGTTCGGCGTAATCGCTGACGCGGCCATACAGGTGGTTCTTCACCTCCATCAGGACGGCCAGCTTGTCGCGGGTGAAGCCTTCCATGTCGATCACCGTGCCGCTCGAGTCCGACACGGTGACGACCGTGGCGCCCAGCGAGAGGGCTTTTTCCACGGCGTACTGCGCCACATTGCCCGAGCCGGAGACGCTCACCCGCAGGCCCTCGAAGGAACGGCCGCGCGTCTTGAGCATCTCCTCGGCGAAATACACGGTCCCGTAGCCGGTGGCTTCCGGCCGCATCAGCGAACCGCCGAAGCTCAGGCCCTTGCCGGTGAAGACGCAGTCGGCGCGATTGCTCAGCTTTTTCATCATGCCGGCCATGTAGCCGACTTCGCGGCCGCCGACGCCGATGTCGCCGGCCGGCACGTCGGTGTCGGCGCCGACATGGCGGAACAGCTCGCTCACGAAGGCCTGGCAGAAACGCATGACTTCGCCAGGGCTCTTACCCTTGGGATCGAAATCGGAGCCGCCCTTGCCGCCGCCCATGGGCAGGGTGGTCAAGGCATTCTTGAAGGTCTGCTCGAAGGCGAGGAACTTCAGCACCGACAGGTTGACGGAAGGGTGGAAGCGCAAGCCACCCTTGTACGGACCGATCGCCATGCTGTGCTGGATGCGGTAGCCGCGATTCACCTGGACCTGACCATGGTCGTCCACCCAAGACACGCGGAACATCACCACACGATCCGGCTCGACCAGGCGGTCGAGCAAGCCTTGCTCGGCGTACCTGGGATGCTGTTCGATGAAGGGCCAGAGGCTCTCCATGACTTCGGTGACGGCCTGCAGGAATTCAGGCTGGCCGGGATTGCGGTCGGCGACGTGCTGCAAAAACTGGTGTACAGATGCGTATTTCATGTGGCTTCCAAGATCGAGAATGTCTGGGTCCAGGCAACTCCATCGACGGACGTCGTCGAGGTCATGCACGGGAACGGCGAGCACGCACGAAGCTCCGGCATGTTGCCGGGACTCGTCGTGTAGCGGCTGGCGTCACCTTGTGGGGTCCGCCTCGCCGTATGGAGGGGTGGGTTGGCTACCCGAAGACAGAAACACCGATTTCATGGACCGGTGTCTCGATGTTGTTGCCGGCGCGTGAAGATGGTGCTCCGCGCGCAGGCAGGGAAGTATGGTAGCAGAAGCGGCTGCGAGGGGCGATGGGTGAAATGGCAAGCCCGGGCGCCGAAAGAGCGTTCTTGAACAGCTCGATCCAGGCGAGTATTGTTAAAATTCGCCTTGGCCTTTTTAACGTCCCTCTGCAGGAGTACACAAATCCTACGCCTTTTAATCAATGCGGTGACACGTGCGCCCAAGTTGACGCTCGCTGTCGCCTTGCTGCTGCTGGCAGCCCTGGCCGCCACGATGACCTATACCGGTTTCCTGGTGATCGGGGTCCTGGCCGCTTATCTCGGCACGGGCCGGTTCCTGGCGGGACTCCTCCTTGCCGTTCTGTTTGCAAGATTTCCCTGGATAAGTAATGGCAAGCTGCGCATTGTCGGCCTCTTGCCCAAACCTGTCCGCCGGCCGCTGATCGCCGGCATACTCGCACTGTGCCTGCTGAATTTCCTGTGGCTGGGCGACAGCGTGTCCGCCATGTTTACGGGTTTCACGCTGGCTTTTCTTCTCACCTTCCCCTGGTTGAGAAAGGCCATGTTCGATCGAATGGCATCGTCCTTCTACACATTCGCCGGCCGCAATCCTTCCAGGAGCACCGATGACATGGTGATCGATGCTGAATTCAAGGAAAGGAAGGAATGACAGGACTTCCGGTTCCGCCGACAACGGACACCGGTGTATCTACGATCGCCGTTCCTTCGGCCCATCCGCGGTACGCAGCCATGCCGCCGCAAATGCCAATCCACCGATGAGGTAACAGGCGCCCATGGGAATCCACATCAGCAGCCCTGCCAGCTGCTGGTCTTGCAGCGCCATTTCCACGCTGCCCTGGGCCTCGATGTAAGTGGCATACATGGGACGCGATGCGAAGGTGAACAATGCGCCCAGCAGGCCGGTATGCATCAGCGTCGACAGCACCGACAGCGCAGCCGATCCGTAGCCTTCGTTCTCGCTATGGCGTATCAATACTGTCCAGTACCAATAGCCGGCAGCCAGGAAGCTCAGATGTTCCAGTATGTGAATCCACTGGACACGCAGTGCGAGTTCGAACAGCTGGGGTATATGCCAGATCCAGATGACCGCGCCGTGCAGGATGAAGGCGACGGAAGGCATCAGCAACAGGCGCAGCCATTTGCGTGGAAGGGAAAGCGCGGCGGCTGCGGCAGGCGATGCGGCGGCAATGGCAGCATTGATGGGAATGCCGATTCTCCCCAGGGCCAGCAGCGGACCGGCCACCACGATCAGCAGCATGTGCTGTGCCATATGGACTGCAAAGCTGAATTCCGAGAAGGCGTCGAACGGCCAGATCAGCGCAAGGAACAGCGCGATCGCGCCAAGTGCGGCACTCGACAGCGTCAGGGGCCGCATCGAAACACCTGCATGCTTCCTGCGGCGCAGCGAAAGCAGTCCACCGAGATAGAGGGCGCTGAACAGGGCCATCGGCATGACGACGAGCGGGTCCAGTGTCCACCAGCTACCGTGATCTTCCCCCGGGTGGGCGAATGCCTGCGTCGGCAACAGGGCGATAGCGGAATACCGCCAGAAATGAGGATTCAGGAAACGCATGTTGGCAATATTGAGGTTGGAAACGCGACCCATAGCATGGACAGCAGCGAGATTGCACACAGCAACAAGGTCGCAATGGCGAAGAAGCGGCTGATGTCCGGATCGGGGCCCGGAGGATGACGCCAGCGGCGCTGGCTGGCGACGGCGAGAGCGATGATGAGCGCCCCTGCAAGCAAGGTGGAAGCGGCCACACCCAGCTCCGCGGCATTCAAGCCGATGAAGCGCGATGCATCGGCTTGCGATGCGCATACGAGCGACACGATGACGTAACAGACGACGAAGTGCACCATCCAGATGAGCGGCGCGCCTACCAGCGTGAGCAGTCGCTTCAAGGTCGAAGAATCCATCGACTAGCTCCCCATGACCAAGGGAAATACATGGATGGTCGCGAAACCCAGCAGCCATTGCAGCATCGTGTATTGCCAGAACAGCGACACCACCTTGCCCTCGCCTGGCCTGGTGCGATGCAGGTAGCCATGCCGCACCCGCAGCAAGGCAAACAGGGCCATGATGATCGCAATGGCGACATGCACGATCTGGAATCCACTGATGGTATGGATCAAGGCGCCGTACGCATGTTCTTTTGCGGACACTCCGCTACCCTGCAGCGCCCAGACCTGTAATACCACGAACAGCGCGCCGGACACGGCCGCGGTGACATACAGCACCTGCGCCCACCCGCTGCGCAACTTCCGGATGCAGACTTCCGCCAGACTCGCCGCCAGTCCGGCCAGCAGCAGTACTGCGAACGCGGCAACCGGCAGGACCAGGCTGAGCTGGCGATATTCTGCCGGCGGCCACTGCGGCGACACGATCCACAGGTAAAAATAGGCAAAGAGTAGTGAGATGAAGAGTGTGCCGTCGGCCAACAGGGCGAACAGGGTACCCCACCATCCCGGCGTCATGGAAAGCTTGTTATGTGTTGGAAGCAGGCCATGGCTGCCCCCGTCCACGTCATCCAGCTCATGCCGCGATCCGTTCTGCCAGGCCCATACCAGCAGGGAGCCCAGCGATGCCGCTGCGCCGACGGCGGCAAGCCAGTAGAGCTTTGCCAGGAAGCCGATAAAGAACAGGGAGGTCAAGCCGGCGGCGATGAGCGGCACGACAGTATTGCCAGGAAGAATTACCACGGCTTGCGGCTTGGCGTGCGTAATACTGGTCATCAGGGTTTCACGGCGGTTGACGTCGGCATGGCCCAGCAAATGGCGTCCTTCCTCGATGTGCCGCGGCAGATCGGGGTCCTTCCATAAGGGTTCACGGTTATCGACATGCGGCTGCGATGCGAAGTTGTAGGGCGGAACCGGCGTCGGCATCGCCCATTCGAGGGTTCCCGCATTCCAGGCATTCGGCTTGGCTGGCTTGCCTGCAAAAAAATGCGTGATCACGTCGACCATCAGGATGGCCACCCCGATGGCGGAGATGAATCCGCCCACGGTGGAGATGAGATTCAGCAGATCCCAGCCCAGTTCCGGCAAGTAGGTGTACACGCGGCGCGGCATGCCCCACAGCCCGGTCAGATGCATGGGCAGGAAGGTGACGTTGAAGCCAATGAAGATGGTCCAGAACGCAATGCGGCTCAGGTGCAGGGAGGGTTCACGCCCGGACAGCAAGGGCAACCAGTAATAGAAGGCTGCAAACAGCGGGAAAACCATGCCGCCAAACAGAACGTAGTGCAAATGGGCGACAACGAAATGCGTGTCATGTACCTGCCAGTCGAAAGGCACGAGTGCCACCATCACGCCGGTCAGGCCGCCCAGCACGAAGATGAACAAAAAGCCGAGGATATACAGCATGGGTGTACTCATCACAGCCCTGCCGCACCACAGCGTGGCAATCCAGACAAACACCTGTATGCCGGTCGGGATGGCGACCGCCATGCTGGCTGCCGAGAAAAAGGCGAGCGACAGCAAGGGAATACCGACCGCAAACATGTGATGCACCCAGAGACCGAAACTGAGGAAGCCAGTGGCAATCACCGCCATGACGACCCAGTTGTAGCCCACGATGGGGTGGCGCGCAAAGGTGGGAAGCATTGTCGTGACCAGGCCGGCGGCCGGCAGGAAAATGATGTAGACCTCCGGATGGCCGAATATCCAGAACAAGTGCTGCCACAGCAAGGGGTCGCCCCCCAGCGCGGTGTTGTAGAAAGGCAGGCCGAATGCGCGCTCTATTTCCAGCAGAATGGACGCCAGGATCAATGGAGGAAATCCGAACACGATCATGAAGGCCATCACGAGGATGTACCAGGCGTAGAGCGGCATGCGATGGATCGCCATGCCGGAGGTGCGGGTTTTCAATATTGCGACGATCAGTTCCACGCCGGCCGCCACTGCGGAAATCTCGGCAAAGGTCACGCCCAACAACCAGAAATCCACATTGCTGCCTGGTGAAAACTGCGCACTGTTCAGCGGCACATACATGAACCATCCGCCGTCCGGCACCGCGTCGAACAGAAAGCTCGAATACAGCAGGATGCCGCCGAAGAGATAGCACCAGTAACCAAATGCCGACAGGCGCGGATAAATCAGGTCGCGCGCGCCGATCATCTTGGGCAGCAGGTAGACCGCGATACCTTCCATGATGGGCACCGCGAAAAAGAACATCATGGTGGTGCCATGCATGGTGAACGCTTCTGCATACGTCTTATGGTCGAGCAGATCGTTGCCAGGGAAGGTCAGCTGGCTGCGTATCCACATCGCCAGGACGCCGCCGATCAGGAAGAAAATGAAACCGGTGATGATGAAACGCAAACCGATGGTCGAGTGATTGACCACCGTAAACATGCCGAGTCCAGGGCGGTTCTCCCAGACGGCCTGCAGGCGTGCCAGGTGGGACGCACGGTCAGGTGCGGGAGAGGAGGGCGAAGCTGGCGATGTCATCAGGGTGATCCCTCCAGGTAAACGGCCAGGGCCTCGAGTTCGTCGGCGCCCAGGTCGGGGAAAGAGGGCATGTGACTGCCAGGCTTCACGCCCTGGCTGTCCGCGATGATGCGTTTGAGGTTGTCGCGATTATTCTTCAGCGTGCCGCCAGCCAGGTGCGTCCGGTTGGCGATATGGGTCAGATCGGGGCCGAGACGCGTTTCGACGGCAATCCCGTCGCTCCCGCGTACTGTATGGCATTCCATGCAAGCATTGTCGCGGAAGATTTGCGCGCCGCGCCGTCCCAGTTCGCTGGCTGGCGCCGCGGCTGGCGCGCGCTGCTGTGCCATCCAGGCCTCGAATTCGCCACGCGGCTGGGCAATGACGAAAAACGCCATGCGCGCATGCTGTGCACCGCAGAACTCGGCGCACTGGCCCCGGAATACCCCTTCGCTGTCCGCCTGGATCACCAGCGAGTTCACACGGCCCGGCATCGCATCCATCTTGCCTGCCAGGTTGGGCACCCAGAAGCTATGGATGACGTCGTTCGAATGCAGCCTCAGCCGCACCTGCACGCCGACCGGGATGCGGATTTCGTTTGCCGTGCTGACGGCTGCGCCGGGCACGTCGCGCTGGTACTGCACTTCCCACCACCACTGCTTGCCCGTCACGTCGATGGTCAGTTCAGGCTGGGGAGCGCCGCGTATCGACCCCATGGACCACACGCCATAGACCAGCAGGGCGGTCAATGTAATCGCCGGGAACGCGAGGCCGCCAGCCATGATCAGTTTATTTGGCGTGACCGGCACGCGTTTGTCCGGGGCCCGGTACATTGCATACCAGGCCAGCACCATCACGAGCAGGAGGATCAACGCAGCGCCGATGAACATGATCCAGCTGAGGTGCGCGATTTCCGCTGCAGCCGGGCCCTTGGGTGCAAGGGAAGACTGTACGCCCCCGCATCCCGTCAGCAGCGTCAGCGCCGCTGCCAGGCAGGTTCGATGTTGACGATTGATTAATGAGACATCATGCATGGCGCCGATTCTATGTTAAGAAGAATAATATCCATGGCACGAACCACGTCATGGCGGGCTTACGCTGACCGCTTTCCACGGTACTGCTTTAAGGAACCAACGCTTATGTTGCTCGTGCTTAGCTTGCATATCGCCTTTCTGTTGCTGTGGTCTGGCACACTGCTCTATTTTCCTCAACTGCTGGCTCAGCAGGCTTCTGCGCAAGACGAGGAGGGCAGGCAGCGCTCGCTCAAGATTCAGCACACGCTCTACGCTTTCGTCATGACTCCCTCGGGATTGCTCACCATCCTGTTCGGGGGCTGGTTGCTATTCGCGCGCGGGTTTTCCGGCGGCTGGCTGCCCGTCAAACTGAGCCTGGTTCTGGCAATGGTGTTCTTCCATGTCTATTGCGGGAATCTGATGGAGCAACTCAAGGAGCAAGGTCGCGTGCACTCGACCTGGTTCTATCGCATGCTGTTGCTGGCGCCGATGCTGCTCATTCCCGCCATCCTTGCCCTGGTGGTCCAAAAGCCGTTCTGAGAAGCAGGCGCATGTCATTCATTGTCGCTACCTATGCTGTGGTGGAACACGAGCTTGCCGCCAAACCAGCCAACCACGCTCAATGAAACTGCACTGACCGCCGACATGAACAGCCCCCAGGGCAGCACCGCCGCTTCGTAGTCGCTGACGCGATACCACCAGTTCGCAGCGATCAGCGAGAGCAGCATGACCGCGGCAATGAAGTGGCTCCAGGCCGCCACATGCCGGCGTATCTTGTGCACCATCATGAAATCCATCGTGCCGGCCAGGCCCGCGAGGCTGCCCATGACGAACGAGGCGCCGATGATCCAGACAGAGAGGCGCGCCCAGAAAGGATCCCCGGTCCACCAGAAAGCCAGGTCGCTGGCGAGTCCGCCCAGTGTGAAGGCGACCGGGAACGACACCAGCATCGCGTGTACCGGGTGGCCGGCGATGGCAAACGCACTGTGCGTGCTTTCCGGCGCTGGCTTAAGCAGCGGACTTTTGATGGCCATGAACTATAGGCAAATGCTGCATGCAAATTGAGCAGGGCCGAATGCCCCCGCTTTGTTAAACAAAATTCAAGTTTATCAGTGCTGGATATTCGGCGATGCGCGATACGCATTCGACAGCGTCCTGGAAGCGCGCTCCGCCGCGTCGCATCGTTCGCGTGCTCAGGGATGGAGCGGACATGCTGGATGAAAAATGCAAAAAAAAACGCCAACCTGCATGGGTTGGCGCTTTTCTTGACACTGTTCTTGGTGGCCCGGGGCGGAATCGAACCACCGACACAAGGATTTTCAATCCTCTGCTCTACCAACTGAGCTACCAGGCCAAGGGCTCGCATTCTAGCACAAGGCTTGGCCCAGCGGTAGTGCTCGATTGAAATGGGGCTGAAGCCTTCATTCGCCCTGCCTGGTGGGCACCAGCCGGTTCATGTCCAGGCCCTGGGCCCGCAGCCGGCCCAGCAGGGCATCGTAGATGGCCGGGTCGACCTTCGGCGTGCGCGACAGGATCCACAGGTATTCGCGTTTCGGTTCGCTGACGGCGGCCAACTGGTAGTCCGGGTCGAGGTCGATCACCCAGTAGTCGCCCCATACCATCGGCAGCCAGGACACGATGGCCGGGGCGAAGCGCACTTCCAGCTTGGGCGAGGTGGCGCCGCCTACCTGGCGCGCCAGGGCCTTGGCGTCGTCGGTACTGCCGTCGGCGCGCCGGCAGCGGTTGAGCACGTCCACCCTGCCATCCTCGCGCAGGCTGTACGTGGCGGTGGTGTAGCCGACGCACTTTTTCTGGAAGTCGTTCGGGAACTTCGCGATCTCGTACCAGGTGCCCATGTAGCGCTTGACGTCGAGCGCGGGAATCGTGGCCAGCGGTTTGGCGCCGGCCTCGGCCGGGTCCGCGGCCTGGGACGGGGACCCGGACAGCATCAGCAGGGACAGCATCGGTGCAAGCAGGGAGGTTTTCATCGTCGTTCCCGTGAATGGTCGAGCGTCGATGGTAGCCGAAGCAGGCGCGGCCCCGCCGTACGCCAGCGCACGAAATGTGCGCTAGGTGCGTGCGGCGGTGCGCTCGGCGTGGCGGCGTTCGAGCTCCAGCCGGGCGGCCTTGCGGGCCTTGGCCTGCTCGAAGCGGCGGTGTTCGTCTTCCGTCGCCGGCTCCAGCTGCGGCACCGCCACCGGCTTGCGGTCGTCGTCCACGGCCACCATCGTGAAGAAGCAGCTGTTCACGTGGCGCACCGCCTGCGAGCGGATGTCCTCGGCGATCACCTTGATCCCGATCTCCATCGAGCTGCGGCCGGCATAGTTCACCGAGGCCAGGAAGGTCACCAGTTCGCCGACGTGGATCGGCTGGCGGAAGGTGACCTGGTCCACGCTCATCGTGACCACGTAGCGCCCGGCATAGCGGCTGGCGCAGGCATAGGCCACCTGGTCGAGCAGCTTGAGGATGGTGCCGCCGTGGACGTTACCGGAGAAATTGGCCGTGTCAGGGGTCATCAGGACCGTCATCGACAGCTGGTGGGAAGGCAGGTTCATGCAGGACTCGACAAAAGCTAGGATGTCGCTATG